>JAPFFX010000182.1 GCA_026645375.1 Citricoccus sp. WCRC_4
GAGATCGGCGTCCGCGAGGTCTACGACCGCGCCCACCTGCGCAGGCTGCTCGAGGTCGTCCAGGAGCCCACCGGCGTCGAGGAGAAGCAGTGGTCCCGCCGCATGAAGGCCAACCAGGAGAAGGTGGCCTCCGGCCTGCTCGAGCAGATCGCCGAGGTGGTCCGCGACCTGGGCCGCCGCCGCGACACCAAGGGCCTGTCCATGGCCGAGAAGGACATGTTCCGCAACGCCCAGGCCCCGCTCGTGGCCGAGGTGGCCCTGGCCCTGGAGATCACCGAGGATGAGGCCACCGAGGTCCTGGAGGCCGTGGCCAACGGCGCCTCCCTGGACGAGCTCGGTTTCGCCGAGACCACCGCGGACGCGGAGCCTGCCCTGGCCTGAGCCCCGCCTCGCTGCCTCCCCGCGGCAGCACGGCGAGAAGCCCCGTTCCCCGTCAGGGGATCCGGGGCTTCTCGCGTTCTCGGGTGACCGTCGGCTGCCTGTTCAGCGGGTCCGGCGGTGGATGGACTTGTAGCTCAGGTAGGCGCTGAGCCCCTCGAGCCCGTACTCCACGCCCATGCCGGAATCGTGCCGGCCGCCGAACGGTGCGGAGTGGTTGGACCCGAAGAAGTTGATCCCCACGGACCCGGAGTCCACCCGGCGGGCCACCTCCAGGGCCCGCTCCTCGTCGGCGCCGAACACGATCCCGCCCAGGCCGAACTCGGTGTTGTTGGCCAGCTCGACGGCCTCGTCGGCGGACCAGTCACCGGAACCGCCAGCGTCGTCATACCTCAGCACCGAGATCACCGGACCGAAGATCTCCTCCCGCGAGATCCGCATGTCCGCGGTGACGTCCGCGAACACGGTGGGCTGGATGAACACGCCGTCCTCCAGCCCGGCCCCGAGCGACCCGCCCGGCACCGCGGCACCGCCGGCCACCGCGCGGGCCCCCTCGGCGTGGGCGGAATCCACGTACTCCATGACCGTCTCGTACTGAGACCGGGTGGCCACCGGCCCGAACACGGTGGCCTCGTCCAGGGGGTCTCCCTGACGGCCGGCCGCGATCGTCTCGCCGACCATCCGCACGACCTCCTCGTACCGGGAGGCCGGGGCGATGATGCGGGTGGAGATGTAGCAGGTCTGGCCGGTGTTGCGCATGCAGGAGCGCACCAGCACGGAGGACATGGCGTCCAGGTCGGCGTCCGGCAGCACGATCGCCGAGGACTTTCCGCCCAGTTCCAGGGTCACCGGGCGGAGCAGCTCGCCGCACGCCGCCGCGATCTTGCGGCCCACCGGGGTGGACCCGGTGAACGCGACCTTGTCCACGCCCGGGTGGCGCACCAGCGCGTCCCCGAACCGTCCCGGACCGGTCAGCAGGTTCACGACGCCGGCCGGCACCCCCGCGGCCTGCACCGCGTCGATGACGAACCGCAGGGACAGCGGCGTGGGGGAGGCCGGCTTGATGACCACGGTGCAGCCGGCCAGCAGGGCCGGGGCCAGCTTGATGACCACCAGGTTGATCGGGAAGTTCCACGGGGCGATCAGCGCGCACACCCCGACCGGGTCCTTGTCCACCACCGACTCGGCGCCGCCGGCGGGGAAGGGCCGGACGTCGTCGTGGTCCAGCCAGTCCGCGAGGGTGGCGAAGTAACGGAAGATGCCCGCCGCGTTGGCCGCGGCGCCGCGGGTCTCGGAGATCGGCGAGCCGTTCTCCCGGGTGTTGGTCAGGGCCAGCGGCTCGGCGCGGGCCTCGATCTCCTCCGCGATCCGCACCAGGTACCGCGCGCGCTCGGCGGCGCTCAACGCCCCCCACCCGGACAGCGCTGCCCGGGCGGACCCGACGGCGGTGTCCAGCTCCCCACCGGTGGCCGCCGGCACCGAGCCCCAGACCTCGCCGGTCGCCGGGTCGGTGACCGGGCTGCCCTCCGGGTCGGCGGCGGGCACGTAGGCGCCGTTGATGAAGAAGTCGTCCACGTGCGTGTACGGCAGCTCCAGGGCGGCGCGGCGGGCCTTGGCATCGGTGGCGGCGTGGGCGTCCGCGGAGACGCCGGCAGTCGTGCTCATCGCAGTACCTCCGTGCGCAGCAGGCCGCGGGTGCGGGCCAGGTCGGTGCTGGCCATCTGCACGGCCGCCCCCGTGATCAGCTCGGGCAGGATCTCCCGGTCGAGCCGGTCGGTGTAGGCGGCCGGGTTCATCCCGAACCACGAGGAGGACACGCACACCCCGGTGATGTCGAAGCGCCACAGCCGGTCGGCGTCGCGCACCAGCGCGTCCTCGAGGGAGAAGGCGACCTGGCGGGTGTCGTGGCCGTCGATGATCTCGCAGACCCGCTCCACGAACTCCTCGTCATAGCCGAGCTCGGGCAGGACGCGGCGGGCCACGTCACAGCCCCTGGCCTCGTGCTCGTAGCGGATGGCGGCCTTGCGCCAGTCCCCCTGGAAGCCCTCGGAGATGATCCGGGACTCGTCCACGTGGGCCCAGCCGGTGTCGTGCAGGATGATCGTCGCCAGCACGAGCTCGCGGTCGGCCTGCGGGTAGGCGTCGCACAGCCGCTGGGCGTAGGCGGTGGAGGTCGGCAGGTGGATGTCGTTGGACCGGGTCCGGGACTCCGGCTCGATCGCCGCCCACAGCGCCTCCAGGCCCAGGGCCGGGGAGGTGGAGATGGGGGCCGTGTCCACCGGGCCGGTGGCGGGGATGGGGCGCTCGGGGTAGGCCTCGGTGAAGGCCACGGCGCGTGGGTCCCGGGCGTGCTGGCCGGGATCGGCCTTCTCCCAGGAGGGGTGGTCCCGCCGGGGCTGGCGGGCCTGTGCGGTCTGCTGGTCGGTGGGGTTCATGCGGAGACCTCCTGGACGTGCCGGTCCACCACGAGGGACTTGAGCGGGGCGGCGGGGTCCGCGGCGGCCTCGGCGGGGATGTTCTGTCCCTTGCCGAGGGCGTTGCGGACGGCCATGAAGTCCAGCGGGGCGTTGACGCAGTCCGCGGCGATGACCTGGCCCTCGCGGTAGTACAGCACCGAGAACTTGCCCTTGGCGTCGTCCCGCCGCACCACGGTGGAGTCGTAGCCGAGGGTGAGCCCGGCGATCTGCAGCTTCAGGTCGGCCTGGTTGGACCAGAACCACGGGATGCCCGCGTACTCCTCCTGGCGGCCGGTGAGGGAGTAGGCGGCGATCTTGGCGTGCTCGATCGCGTTGTTCACGCTCTCCAGCCGGATCCGCTCGCCCTCCGGGGCGCCGGGCAGCGGGTTCGGCATGTTGGCCACGTCCCCGACGGCCACGGTGGTCCCGTCCGAGGCGACCGCGTGGCGGTCCACCACGATCCCGTTGTCCACCGCCAGGCCCATCTGCTCGGCCAGCTCGGTGTTCGGGACGACGCCGATGCCCACGAGCACCAGCTGGGCGTCCACCACGGTGCCGTCCTCCAGCTCGACGCCGGCGACCTTCCCGGCGCGCTCGCCGGTGCCCTCCACGAAGCGCTTCATGCGGGCGCCCAGCCGGATGTCGATCCCGCGGCCCCGGTGGGCCTGCAGGAAGTACTCGGAGGTGTCCTCGCCCACGGCCCGGCCGACCAGGCGGGGGCCGTACTCCATCACGGCCACGTTCTTGCCCATGCCGTGCAGGGAGCAGGCCGCCTCCAGGCCGATGAACCCGCCACCGACCACCACGGCGTCCTGGACGTCGCCCAGGCGGGCCTTGAGGTCCAGGGCGTCGTCCGCGCTGCGCAGGTAGACCACGCCGTCCAGCTCCGCGCCCTCGATCTGAAGGCGCCGGGCCCGGGCGCCGACGGCCAGGGCGAGGCGGCGGAACGGGTAGCGGGTGCCGTCGGTGGCGATGGCCACGCCGGAGCCGTCCGGGCTGCCGTCGGCGTCCCCGCCGGGGGCGTTCTTCTCGATCCGCTCGATCCGGGCGCCCTTGACGAGCTCGATGTCGTGCTCGTCCCAGTACTCCTGGGACCGGAAGATCAGGTTCTCCTTGTCCACCTTGTCCTGCAGGAACTCCTTGGACAGGGCGGGGCGCTGGTAGGGGCGGTGGTCCTCCTCGCCCAGCAGGGTGATGTGCTCGTCGAAGCCGGTGCCGCGCAGGGAGACGGCCAGTTGGACGCCGGCCTGGCTGGCGCCGATGATCAGCAGGCCCGTCTCGGCCCGCTCGGTGGTGGGGGTGCTCATGGGAACTCCTGGATCGGGTCCCGGCGCGGGGCCGGAACGCTCGGTCAGACCTGGGTCTCGGGGGTGGTCACGTGCAGGTCCATGCCCTCGGTGACCTTGATCTGGCAGGACAGGCGGGAGTTGTCCCGGCGGTCCTCGGTGGTGCCGTAGAGCATCTCGTCCTCCATCTCGCTCATCTCGGGCAACTGGTCCACCTCGTCCTCCCGGACGAAGACGTGGCACGTCGCGCAGGACAGGGAGCCGCCGCACTCGGCGACGATGCCCGGCACGCCGTTGCGCACGGCGGTCTCCATGACGGAGTCGCCCACGTTGGCGTTGATGTCGATGGTCGAGCCTGCGGCGTCGGTGTAGTGGATGGTCGGCATGATTCCTCCTAGATGAACTGGCGGCCGCCGTCGACGACCATGGTCTGGCCGGTGATGTACCCGGCCTCGGGTGAGGCCAGGAACAGGGCGGCGCCCACGATGTCCTCGGGCCGGGAGGCCCGCTTGATGGAACCGCGGTCCACCCCGTAGGTCTCGGCGTCCTCCATCAGCCCGTAGCTGGCCTCGGTCAGGGTGAAACCGGGGGCGATGGCGTTGACGGTGATCTCCCGGGCCCCGAGCTCCTTGGCGAGCACCCGGGTCAGGGCCACCACGCCGCCCTTGGAGGCCACGTAGTGGGCCCAGTGGGCGGAGCCGGAGTAGACGGTGGCGCTGGAGAGGTTCACCACGCGGGCGCCGGTGGACAGGTACGGGCTCACGGCCCGGGTCATCAGCCACGGTCCCTTGAGGTTCACCCCCATCACCAGGTCCCACTCCGTGGGGTCGATCTCCTCGAAGGGCGAGCGGGTGACGGTCGCGTAGATGGCCGCGTTGTTGACCACGACGTCGATGCTCCCGTCCCCGAACTGCGCCACCTGCCGCGCCAGGGAGGTCACGGAGTCCAGGTCCGTGACGTCCACCTGGAAGGCGGCCGCCGTGGCCCCGGAGTCGTTCAGGGACTGCACGGTGGCGGTGGCGCCGTCGAGGTTGATGTCGGCGACGGCGACCCGGTCACCACGGGCGGCGAAGCCCTCGGCGAACGCCCGGCCCAGGCCCCCGGCGGCACCGGTGACGAGCACCGTGCGCCGCCGGCCGGCCGGCGTCGGGGCCTGCGGGGTCTCCGGCTGGGACTCGGGGCGGACCTCAGACATGAGCCGGCTCTCCCGCTGCCTCCGGCTCGGGGGTGCCGTGCGGGTGCTGGTGGCTGTGGGCACCGGGGCCGGCGACCTGCGGGGCCGCGTTGGGGCCGTCCAGGATGGTCACGGTGCCCTTGGTGCCGTCCACGCGCAGCCTCTGGCCGGTGACGATGGAGGTCGAGGCGCTGCCGGTGCCGGTGACGGCGGGCAGGGCGTATTCGCGGCAGACGATCGCGGCGTGGCTCATCATCCCGCCGATGTCCGTGACGGTGGCCTTGATCTTGCCGAAGACCGGCCCCCAGGACGGGGCCGTGACCGGGGCGACCAGGATCTCGTCCTGCCGGATCTGGGCCAGGTCGTCGGAGTCCATGATCACGCGGGCCACCCCCTCGACCACGCCGGGGGAGGCGGCCATGCCCTTGAGCACGCCCTCGGTGCCCTCCTCCCCGGCGCCGAGCCAGGACTCGACCTGCTCGGTGGTGATGCCCCACAGCATGCGGGTGAACGGCTCGGTGATCGAGGCCGGCGGGGTGTTCAGGGCCGCGGCCGGACGGGCGGTCTTCAGGGCCGCGACCAGGGCGGTGCGCTCGGCGATGATCTCGGGCCAGTAGTCCGGACCGACCGGGCCGGAGGGAGCGCCGACGCCCCAGCCGGTGGCCAGGTCGAAGAGCACGTCCCGGACCTCGTTGCGGCGCAGGTACAGCAGGTCGTCCTCGTGCTCCCAGAAGCCGTAGCCGTGCAGCGTGCGGGAGAGCTCGCGGACCTTGCGCCAGAACACGCCCATGGTCCAGTGCTCGATGTAGAAGTTGTGGTTCTCCACGTAGGGGTAGGCGGTCGCGGCCAGGGAGCGCTTGGCGTCGAAGGCGGCCAGCTGGTCGGGATCGAGCAGCTCGCGGTACTCCTCGACGATCCGGTCCTTCTCCGCGATGAGTTCGGCGGTGGGGCGCATGATGGTCTGGCCCTCGTCCAGGCGGCGGATGTAGTCCGCGATGTAGCCCAGCGGGATGTCCAGGTGCTCATTCCAGTACTTGTCATGCCCGTAGAAGCCGTTGCCCACGGTGAAGTTGAACCACGGGTCCTGGGCCTCGGCCCAGCGGTCCAGCCACCGCTGTCCGCCATCCGCGGCGCCGATGGCACCCAGGGTGGCCTCGACGTCGTCGGGGCGGGCGAAGTGGGACTGCAGGCCCAGCTCGACGGCCAGGGTGGCCAGCGCCTTGAGCTCGTCGTCCGGACGGAACAGCTCCATGTCCACGCCCTGGACCATGGTCGCGATGGACTGGTCCGGGATGTCCGGGAAGACCTCCTTGCAGTAGTTGAAGAAGTCCAGGTAGGCGATGTAGCCCAGGTTCAGGAACTCGAAGTGGTACTGCCAGTTCTGGTAGGCCAGCTGGATCAGCCGGTCGTAGTTCTCCAGCAGCACCTCGGTGCCGTCCTTGGCCTTGCCGGAGGTGATGTCCTCCATGGAGACCATGTCCGGCAGGGGCTTGAACTCGAGGGTCTCCATCTCGTCGATGGTCCCGCGGACCTTGGTCTTCCACTGCTCCAGCAGGGTGTCCCAGTTCTGGAAGTAGTGGCCCACGCGGGCCTGGAACTCGGGCACGCGCGCGGCGATCTCCTGCTCCGGGACCGGGATGGGGGACATGTACAGGTAGCCCAGGTGCACGCGGAACTCGATGCCGTTGGCGTTGGGGATCATCAGGTGCCGGGCGTTGTACTGGCCCAGGCACTTGACCGCGAACTCCCCGCCGATCGTCTCGAAGGGCTTGAACACGGTGGGCCAGTGCTGGGAGTCGCAGAACCAGAACTTGGCGTCGTCCTCGTCCTTCCGCTTCTCCTGGAAGGTCAGGTAATAGGGGTAGAGCTTCTCCCAGCCCTCGGCGCCGGCGGGAACCGGCAGCTCGGAGGGCTTCGGGAAGGACTTCTTGGCAGTCATGGGTCTCTCCAACGTGGGATGCCCGGAAGGATCCGGGTCGGGTCGTCAGGTGGGTGGGTTACTTGCCGATGCCGGTGAGCGAGGAGGTGATCGAGCTCAGGTCGAAGCCACCGGGGGCCGCGGGCGTGGCCGGGGCCGGCTGGGCCGCGGCCTGGCCGGCGGTGCCCTTGCCGTTGGAGTGCACGGTCTCCGGGCGGGACTGCAGCAGCAGCAGGTTCTCCCCGTCCGGCAGGTCCGCGTCCAGGGCCCACTCGATGTCCTGCGGGCACTTGTAGTGCTTCTCAGCGCGCTTGGCCATCTGGGCGACGGCGGTCAGCTCGGCGTCCGTGAGGCAGCGGATGTCCGCGCGCTCGGCGGGGACCTCTCGCTCCACCAGGGACTGGGAGCCCGGGTCCGGGACCAGTTCGGCGTGCTTGTCGCCCAGGTGCTCGGAGACGACCTGCAGGGTGATCTTGTCCATCAGGATGTTGTCCGGGGTGACCTGGCCGGAGACCACCATCTCGCCGACGCCCCAGGAGGCGTCGATGGTGAGCTTCGACCGGTCGCCGTTGGCGGGGTTCATGGTGATGGCCACCCCGGCCACGCGGGCGTTGACCATCTTCTGCACCACCACGGCCATGGACAACCCCTCGTTGGGGATGTTGTTCTTCAGTCGGTAGACGATGGCGCGGGAGGTGTACAGCGAGGCCCAGCACTTGCGGATGTGCTCCGTGACGGCCTCCCGGCCCGTCAGCCACAGGTAGGTGTCCTGCTGGCCGGCGAAGGAGGCGTCCGGCAGGTCCTCGGCCGTGGCGGAGGACCGGACCGCGACCGGGACCTCACCGCCGCAGGCGTCCATCAGCGTGGCGTAGGCCTCGACGACGGCCTCGCGGGCGGCCTCGGGCACGGGGCGGTTGCACAGGTCCTCGCGGATGGCCGCCGAGACCCGGTCGACCTCGGCGATGTCCTCGGCGTCCAGGCCCTCCAGCAGGGTGTGGACGTGCTCGGCGATGCCGGCCTCGCGGACGAAGGCGTCGAACGAGGCCGTGGTGACCACGAACCCGGGAGGGACCGGCATGCCCGCCGCCGTCATGGAGACCAGCGAGGCACCCTTGCCGCCGAGGGTCTCGAGCGCGGGCTCGCGGCCGTCGTCGAAGGACTGGATGTAGGGGGTGAGCGTCATGATGGAGTCCTGGTCGGTCAGGCGGCCCAGGTGACCGGGACGGCCACGGGGACGCGGAAGGAGAGGTTCTCGCGGAACTCGATGTCGGAGCCGTCGGCGGCGCCGCCGGAATCGTCCAGGCGCAGGCCCGGCAGCAGCTTCACGGCCTCCTCGAGGCAGATCTTGGCCTGCAGCTTGGCGAGCATGTTGCCCAGGCAGTAGTGGATGCCGAAGCCGAAGGAGAGGTGCTCGCGGGCGTTGGACCGCGTGATGTCGAAGTCCTCGCCGTGCTCGAAACGGGACTCGTCCCGGTTGGCCGAGCCCATCAGCAGCAGCAGGCCGTCGCCCTTCTTCACCTGCACGCCGCCCACCTCGGCGTCGGCGAGGGCCTTGCGGCGCCAGCCGACGATCGAACCGGAGTAGCGCAGCACCTCGTCGATGGCCGCGGGGATCTTCTTCGGGTCCTCGACGAGGGCCTCCCACTGCTCACGGTGCGCCAGCAGCACGCGGAAGCAGTTGGAGATCAGGGTGGTGGTGGTCTCGTGGCCGGCGAAGAGCATGGAGTAGAGCAGTGAGGCGATCTCGTGGTCGGAGATCTCCCCACCCTCCTGCTGGGTCCGCACCAGGTCCGCGGTGAGGTTGTCCCCACCGTTGGCGTGGGCCTCGGCCACGAGGCGCTGGCACTCCTGCCAGTACTCGACCAGGTTGTGGGCGTGCGGCACCTGCTCCTCGTCGGTCAGGTCCCCCCAGGTCATGGCGGCCCGGGAGTCGCTCCACCGCTTGTAGGTGTCGATCTGGGACACGTCCGCACCGATGAGGGTCAGGATGGTGATGGTGGGGATCTCGTAGGCGAGGTCCTGCACCATCTCGCCGGCGTGGTCCTGGCGGGCGGCGACGGCCTCGAGGCGGGAGACCACGTTGGCGCGGATGTCCGGCTCCAGGGCCTTGTAGCGGCGCGGGGTGAACGCCTTCTGGGCGATGGCCCGGATGCGGGTGTGCTCCGGGGGGACGCGGGCGGACAGCCCGGAGTAGGCCGTGAAGCCGCCGTCCTTCATGATCCGGGTGGCCTGCGGGCCGCGCTCGCGGACCGGGGCCTGGGCGTTCTCGGAGGAGAAGGTCTCCCAGTCGTCGAAGACCGCCTTGATGTCGTCATAGCGGGAGACCACCCAGTAGCCGATCCGCTCGTCGAACATCACCGGCTCCTCCGAGCGCAGCGCCGCGTAGGAGGGGAAGGGGTCCTTCATCTGGAACGGCTGGTAGCCGTGGTGGTCGGTGGGCGTCGCTGCGCCGGCGTCGGTGTTCTGCGCACCCTGTCCGCCGTGCCCGAACGGGCACTGCCCCGCCGGTGCTGCGGTGGTTGACTCGGTGGTCATCTCATCTCCTGTCCGTGGCCGCCGGTGGTGGCCCGTCGGTCTGGCCGCGTGCTGTCGAGTTGGCGGCTGCCGCGTGACGGGTGATCCGCGTCACGCTGCGAGCCTGACTCCATGGTTGCGCCTCGGAGTGTGATGCGGGTCATGGGGGTTCCACTGAGCGGAAACGACTTGGCGTTCGGGCTGGGCCCGGCCTGCGGGGAGGCCGAGGCGTGACGAAGCAGGGCAAGGACGGGCAAGGACGGGGAAGAACGGGGGAGGAACGGGCCGGCGGGACGGGCTGGTGGGTCGGGCTGGAGGAACGGGCTGGTGGGTCGGGCTGGCGGGCCCGAGCCCTCAGTCGCGGTGGGCCAGGTGGTGGGACTCGAGCAGGGTCTCCAGGGGGATATGGGCTGTGGCCCGCTCGATCCGTGCGCTGACCGCGCGCAGGGCCGGCAGGTGCTTCTCCATGGTGGCCGACTGCTCCGAGGGGATGACCAGGCCCAGGGCCGCACCGATCCGGCCGGTGTGGAAGACCGGCACGGCGATCGAGCAGGCGCCCACGCGGATCTCCTCCAGCGTCTGGGCGAAGCCCTGTTCCCTGACCTGGGCGATCTCGGCGGCCAGTCGCCCGGGGTGGACGATGGTCCGGGGGGTCGTGGCCTCCAGGTCCAGGTTGAGGTAGGCCTCGAGCACCCAGGGCTCCTCGTAGGCCAGCAGGACCTTGCCGACGGCGGTCGAGTGCATCGGCAGTCGGCCGCCCACGCGGGAGGCGCGGGGCACGCGCTTGGTGCCGTAGACGCGGTCGATGTACAGCACCTCGCTGCCGTCCCGGATGGCCAATTGGGAGGTCTCCCCGGTGAGCGAGTAGAGGTCCTGGACGAAGGGCCGGGCGGTCTCGCGCAACTGGCGGCCCACGTTCTGGGCCAGTTCCCAGATGCGCAGCCCCAGCTGGTACCGGCCCTGCGGGGTCCGGGAGAGGAACCCCCAGTCGGTGAGCTCGCCCACCAGGCGGTGGGCCGTGCTCACGGGCACGTCCGCGAGCGCGGCGATCTCCGTCAGGGCCAGGGAACGGCGCTCCTTCTCGAACGCGGTGAGGACGGACAGGACCTTGTCCGTGACGGTGCGGCCGGGGTCGCGATTGCCTCCGGCCATCAGCGGGGGTCCCCGGCGTGCTGGGTGCCGCGAGTCATGCCCACGATCCTACGTGGCCGTCCTCCCAAGGGGCGTCGAACGCCGCGCAGCCCCGGGCCGTCCCGGTCGTCGTCATGCCGGGGAACCGGCCGGTCCGTCACCGGTTCCTCAGAGCCCGTAGTACCTGAAGGCCGCGGCGTACTCGGTACCGGCCGCCGCGCCGCCCGCGCGCAGGATCTCCGGGATCATCTCCTCGGGCCTCGGGTGGTCCGTCACGTGCCGCAGGTAGGCCTCGTGGCAGTTCAGGGAGGCGACGGCGGCCCGCACCGCCTCCTCGTCCACGGTCACCGCGTGCGTCGGCTGGGCCGGGTTGGCCACCAGCAGTCCGCCGGTGTGCCAGGGGGCCAGCCCCTCCTCCGCCAGTTCGCGGAACACCCAGGGGTTCGCCGCGTCCCGGACGCCGTCCACCACGGCCAGCCCGGCGGCCCGGTGGTCGGCCTGGTTGAACCCGCCGTAGGCCTCGACGTCGAAGTTCGCGGTCACCACCGCGTCGGGCCGTACCTGGCGCACCACCCGCGCGATGTCCCGGCGCAGGGCCAGCCCGTACTCCAGCATCCCGTCCGGATGGTCCAGGATCCGCAGGTCCGTCACGCCCACTGCCGCGCAGGCATTGCGCTGCTCGATGGCCCGCAACGGCGCGACGACCTCCGGCGGCTCGGCCATCCCCGCCTCCCCGGCGGTCAGCAGCAGGTAGCAGACCTCGACTCCCCGTCGCGTCCAGGTCGCGACGGCGGAGGAGGTGCCGTACTCCATGTCGTCCGGGTGCGCGACGACGCACAGCACCCGTGACCAGTCCGCATCGGGCACCGCCGGCAGCGGTGGAGGTACGGCGGGGCCCGCCGTCGGGTCGCTCATCTCGCTCATCTCGTCCGCGTCGTGCACGCCTGCCACCTTGCTCACCGCCCCAGCACGTGCCGCAGGGCCGATTCCAGGTCCGGGTGCCGGAACCGGTAACCGGAGGCCCGGGCCTTGTGCGCGCGGGCCTTCTGGTCCGCCTCCACCAGCAGGCGGTTGCCCTCCGCGCCGAGCACCATGCGCGGCGCCGCCGGCGGCAGGGGCAGCGCCGACGGGCGGTGCAGGACCCGGCCCAGGGTCTGGGCGAGCTCGCGGGCCCGCACGGGATGCGGCGCCGTACCGTTGACGGGGCCGGTCAGGGCGCCGGACAGGGCGGCGTGGGCGAACAACCCCACGATGTCGTCGATCGAGATCCAGCTCTGCCAGGGGTCCCGGCCATGGCCGCCGAAGGGACCGCCCGTGCCCAGGGGGCCGCCGGCGCCGACCAGGAACAGCGGCAGCACCTGCTGGAGGATGCCGCCGGCCGGGGTCTGGACCAGCCCGGTGCGGACCAGCACGGTCCGCACCCCCGCCTCGGTCGCCGGCGCGGTGGCCTGCTCCCACTGCTGGCACACCTCGGCCAGGAAGTCCGTGCCGGCCGGGTCGGTCTCATCCAGCCCGTCGCCCTCCGGCCCGGCACCGGCGTCGGCCCCGTAATACCCCACCCCGGAGCCGTTGACCAGTGTCCGGGTGCGGCCGTCGCCGGCGAGGTCCGCCAGGGTGCGCGCCAGCAGCCCGGTGGTGTCCAGCCGGGACTGCAGCACCGCGGTGCGGTGGGCCTCGGTCATCCGGCCGCCGATGCTCTCCCCCGAGAGGTTGACCACGACGTCGGCCTGCCGCAGGGCTTCCGGGTCCAGGCTGCCGGCGGCGGGGTCCCAGGAGATGGCCGCCCCCCGCTTCGCGGAGGCCGTGCTGCCGGGCCGCACCAGGGGGATGACCCGGTGGCCGCCGCCGGTGAGCAGGGCCGTCAGCTGGGTGCCGATCAGTCCGCTCGCCCCCGAGACGGCGATGGTCAGGGCCCGGCCGGTGCCGTGGTGGGCGTGGAAGTCCAGGTCGTCTCGCACCTGGGCGTGCCGGTAGGCGAACTGGCGGTCCAATTCGGCCTCGAAGCGGTCCTGCGTCCAGTGCCCGGTGGACCGCCCGGCCTGGCCGAGCCGGTCGAGCAGCGAGGTCCCCGGCAACTCGTACTCGACGTGGTCCACCATCACGGTTCCCCGGGAGCCGTCGGCGGCGTCCGCCTCCCCGGGGGCGGCGTCCTCGAAGGTGTGCGTGTGGACCCAGGACCGCAGGGGGCCGGAGGCCATCTCGTCGCGGAACATGGTCCCGTCCTCGAGGGCGGTGTGCCGGGCCGTCCACGGCACCTCCGGGGCCAGCCAGGCCGGCAGGCCGACCGGCAGGATGGTACGGGCCAGGCCGGCCGCGGACTCCAGGCCCAGGCCCAGCGAACCGGGGGCGCCGATGCCCAACCGGGCCTCGGCGCCGACGTCGATCCCGTCCGGTTCCCTCCGGACCGAGCCGGCGAACGGGGGTGTGAGCCGGACCAGGGCGCCGGGGCGGGTGAACCAGGCGAAGACGTCACGGCGGCTGAACGGGAGGGGGACACGACGCTCGAAGACAGGCATGGGGCCAGTCTTGCACTGAGCCATGCCTACGGTGAGGGCATGAGTGCGCAGAATCCCGTGACCCGAGGATCCTCGGCCCTGCTGGGCCTGATGTGGATCGCGCTGTGGGGATTCTCGGGGTTCTTCCTCAGCTACTCGACCATGGTGCCGATCAGCGTGGAACGGGGACTGTCACCCGTCGCCGGTGGGGCCCTGCTGCTGGTCATGATGCTCAGCGTCATCGCGGTCCAGCCGGCCGCCCCGGCGCTGCAGCGGCGCCTGGGGCCGCGCCGGGCGATCGGTGGGTCGCTGCTGCTGATGGCGGCCGGACACGGTGCCGCCGTCCTCGTCCCGGACCCGGCGGTGGGCCTGCTGGTCATGGGGGTGGCCGTCGGCTGCGGGTTCGGGGTCCTCGTGGTCCTGGCGACCGCGGCCGTGCCCGCCGTCACGAGTCCGGAACGGGTCGGGCGGGCACTGGGGCGGTTCGGGGCGACGACCGCTGCCGCCGCCGCTGCCGGCGCACCGTTGGGGCTGTGGCTCAGTGCCCAGGTGCCGCCCGAGGCGTTCCGGGGATTCGCCGCCGCGGCGGTGCTGCTGGCCCTGCCGGCGATGCGGCTCATCCCTTCCCGGTCCACCGTGCCCGAGACGCGACCATCCGCGCTGCCCACCCAGGGGGAGGACCGCGCGTCGGGATCCTTCTGGGCTGCGCTCGCACCGGTGCTCCTGCCCTTCTTGGTGAGCATGTGCGCCTACGGGCTGGTCATCGCCTTCGGCCCGGGCGGGGACACCACCCACCCCGCCCTGTTCATCGCCACCATGCAGGCGTCTGCGGTGGTGAGCCGCTGGGTGGCCGGTGCGCTGACCGACCGGGGGAGCCCGGGCACGGTGTACACGGTCGGCATCGTCATGACCGTGCTCGGGCTGGTCTCGGTGGCCCTGGTGCCACCGGGGTGGGCGCTGGCCGCCTGCCTGGTGCTGATGGGCCTGGGCGTGGGCGCGGTGCAGTCCGCCAGCCTGGTGCTGGCCTTTGCCCGGGCCGGCAGCCGAGGCCAGGCCAGCGTCGGATGGAACATGACCTTCGACAGCGGTCTGGGCCTGGCCGGCCTGTTCGGTGGGCTGGGGTTCACCTTCCTGGGCTCGGGGCCGACGTTCGCCGGTGTTGCCGGGCTGCTGCTCGCGGCCAGCCTCCCCCTGTGGTTGCGGCGGCGCCGACCGGTAGGGGCTGGGGCATTCCGCGGAGCCTTCAGCCAGAACTCTTGGCCAACCGCCACCGAATAACCATGGCTAGAAGATTGGGCAGAAGCCACACGCCGCGCAGGCCATCAAACTGACCATGCTGTGAATATCGTCCCGACGTATCGCTTGTTTTGTCCACTGAGACATATAGCCTCGGTGTATCCAAACACCTTGATGGGGGATCCGACATGCAGTTTACCGACCGTCTTTTCTCGCTAGCGGCCAAACTACAACAGCAAAAGAATGTCATCGAGACCGAAGAGGCCACTAAGAACGCTCTGGTCATGCCGTTCATCTCGTCGATCTTGGGGTACGACGTGTTCAATCCTCTTGAGGTGGTGCCCGAATTCACCGCTGACGTCGGCATCAAGAAGGGCGAAAAGATTGACTATGCGATCGTCCACGACGGCGAAGTGCAGATGCTCATTGAATGCAAGAAGTCTCTCGGTTCTCTGACACTCGAGCATGCCTCGCAGCTATACAGGTACTTCGCGGTGACGAATGCTCGAATTGCCATCCTTACCAACGGTGAGACGTACCAGTTCTACACGGACTTGGATGCGCCCAACAGAATGGATTCCAAACCGTTTCTGGTTCTCGATCTCAATGATATCGATGAAGCGCTGATTCCTGAGCTGCGAAAGCTTTCCAAGGATGAGTTCGATCTCGACTCAGTGGTCAGCGCGGCCGAAGAACTCAAATACATCGGTGCGCTGAAACGTGTGATTGGTGGTTACTTCGCGACTCCAGACGAGGAATGGGTGAAGTTCTTAGCCTCAAAGGTCCGTGAGGGGGCGATGACGCAGAAGGTTCGGGACCAATTCGCCCCCTTGGTCGCGAAGGCCTGCCGTCAGTATCTAAAGGACCAGGTCAACGACCGGCTCAAGGCCGCGTTGGGGGAATCCTCACCAACGGCGGCAACTGAGGAATTTGCCAGCAACGTCACCAGCGGGGAAATCGCCGAACGCGATCTTACAGATGTCATGGCAGACGGGATCGAGACCACGGTTGAAGAGCTGGAAGGCTTCCATATCGTCCGGGCCATTGTCTGCAGCGAAATCGGCCCGGAGCGCGTTGTGCACCGTGATGCCAAGTCATACTTCGCAATCCTGCTGGATGACAACAACCGGAAGCCCATAGCCCGCCTCCACTTCAATCGATCGCAGAAGTACCTGGGTGTCTTCGATGTGAACAAGGCGGAGACCCGAGTTCCGATCACCAACTTGGTCGACATCTACAACCACGCCGAGAAGCTTCGAGAGAGCGTTCGCGTATATCAGAGTGCATCGTGAGCCGGTGTTCCGTGGGTTTAGATGGCTTCAGTCGAGCAGGTTGGCCATTCCAGTCCAGATTGTGTCCCCATAGTCTGACCTAGAAGCGGCGGCGGTTCTGAGCGTTGCCGGACGTGAGTGAGTCAAGGGGAGCGGTGGGATGACGCAGCACGAGGACCCGCAGGTGGCGCGGCACGCGCAGTCGATGGCCGGGCAGGACGGGACGATGCCGCCACAGCAGCAGGAACCGCCGGGGCTGACCGCCCCCATGGACCCGGTGCCGGACCACGGGGAGTCCAGCTGGGTCGGCCGGGGCCGGCTCGAGGGGCTGAAGGCCCTGATCACGGGCGGTGACTCGGGGATCGGCCGGGCGGTGGCGATCGCCTTCGCGCGGGAGGGCGCCGACGTGGCCATCAACTACCTCCCCGAGGAAGAGGAGGACGCCCAGGACGTGGTCGGCTGGATCGACAAGGCCGGCCGCACGGCGGTGACCGTACCCGGGGACCTGCGGGATGAGCAGGAATGCGGGCGGATCGCCGAGGAGGCGATCGCGGGGCTGGGCGGCCTGAACATCCTGGTCAACAACGCCGGTTACCACTGGGCCCGTGGAGAGCCCGGGATCGAGGGGCTGCGGACCGAGGACCTGGACCGGGCGGTGCGGACCAACCTGTACGGCACCCTGTGGCTGACCCGGGCCTGTGTGCCGCACCTGTCCCACGGGGACTGCATCATCAACACCACCTCGGTACAGGCCTACCAGCCCTCGGAGACGATGATCGACTACGCCGCCACGAAGGCCGCCCTGAACAACGTCACCGCGAACCTCGCCGGCGAGCTCGGGGCGAAGGGCATCCGGGTGAACGCGGTGGCACCCGGACCGGTCTGGACGCCGCTGCAGCCGGCCACCAAGACCCCCGAGGCCGTGTCCCACATGGGCGCGGACACCCCGCTGGGCCGGATCGGCCAGCCCGCCGAACTCGCCGGGGCCTATGTGTACCTGGCGAGCCCGGCCGAGGCGAGCTACGTCTCCGGCGCGGTGCTGGGCGTGACCGGCGGGTTGCCGGTGTTCTGAGCCGTCCAGGGACCGGACCATTGGAGGAAGCCCCTGACGAAGGGTCGGTGGCCCACTTCCTGAAGGCGATGAGATCGAGGCCCTCCGGCGCGATGTCGAGAACGAGATCCCCCAGGTGAGGTTCAGGACCGTCCCCGAACCGTTCGACGGCGCCGTGCTGTCCCGCTTCATCGGGAGCCTGAACGCCCTGTCCACCTGACGGGCCGGGTCTCGTCCTGCGGGAACGGGTGGGGGCCCGGTCACTCCACCGGCACATAGGGACGCTGGCGGTGCGGCTGTGCCAGACTGGTGCCACGCCACATCTCCCGCGCGGGAGAGTGCCGGCGCTGCAGGACCCGGACCTCCGGGTCCGGTTGCGCCGGACGCCGAAGGAGCAATCTCTCCCCGGGAATCTCTCAGGCCCACGTACCGCGCAGGGTCGGCGTCTCTGGAAAGTGCCAGGCCCCCAACGCCTCGGCCACCGACGGTGCAAGCACGTATCCTCCAGATACGTGCGGAATCTCTCAGGTCGATGACAGAGCGGGGAGGTACCGATCCGCGCCCGAGAAGCGCCTTGGAGGAGAACCCATGAACGCCATCGCCACCCCGTCCACCGGTCAACGCCCCGAGCCGCGGGACACCGCCTCGGCCCCGTTCACCAGCCGTCACATCGGTCCCCGCCAGGCGGACGCCGAGACGATGCTGGCCGCACTGGGCTTCGAGTCCCTGGAGGCCCTCGTGGACGAGGCCGTGCCCGCGGACATCCGCCAGCACGAGCCCCTGAACCTGCCCGAGGCCCGGACCGAGGCCGCCGTCCTGGAGGAGTTGCGGGCCATCGCCAACCGCAACATCGTCAAGACCCAGATGATCGGCCAGGGCTTCTTCGACACGGTCACCCCGCCGGTGGTGCTGCGCAAGGTCCTGGAGAACCCGGCCTGGTACACCGCCTACACCCCGTACCAGCCGGAGATCTCCCAGGGCCGGCTGGAGGCCCTGCTGAACTTCCAGACCATGGTCGCGGACCTCACCGGCCTCGAGATCGCCAACGCCTCCCTGCTGGACGAGGCCTCGGGCGCCGCCGAGGCCGTGCTGCTGATGCACCGGGCCAACCGGAAGAACGCCAACGGCATCACCCTGATCGACGCCGACCTCTACCCGCAGACCCGCACCGTGGTGGAGGGCCGTGCCCGCGCCCTCGGCCTGGACGTGCGCGTCGCCGACCTCTCCGGGGGCCTGCCCGAGGACCTCGGGGCCGATCTGGAGGAGAAGGGCCTGTGCGGCATCCTGCTGCAGCAGCCCGGGGACTCCGGCCGGATCCACGACCACTCCGCGGTGATCGCCCAGGCCAAGGAGCGCGGCGGCATGGTCGCCATCGCCGCCGACCTGCTCTCCCTCGCGCTCATCGTCCCCCCCGGGGAGCAGGGTGCGGACATCGCCGTCGGCAACACCCAGCGCTTCGGCGTCCCGCTCTTCTTCGGCGGCCCGCACGCCGCCTACATGGCCGTCCACAAGGGCGTGGAACGCCAGCTGCCCGGCCGCCTCGTCGGCGTCTCGCAGGACGCGGCCGGCCGGCCTGCCTACCGCCTGGCCCTGCAGACCCGTGAGCAGCACATCCGCCGCGAGAAGGCCACCTCGAACATCTGCACCGCCCAGGCCCTGCTGGCGATCACGGCCTCCATGTTCGCCGTCTACCACGGGCCGGACGGCGTGCGGGCGATCGCCGAGCACGCCCACCGGCAGGCCAGCCGGCTGGCCGCAGCCCTGCGGTCCGCCGGGTTCACGCTGAACCACGAGTCCTTCTTCGACACCGTGCAGGTCTCCGTGCCCGGACTGGCCCGCACCGTGGTCAACGCCGCCGAGGCGGCCGGGGTTAACCTGCGCCTCGTGGACGCGGGAACGGTCGGCATCTCCTGTGACGAGACCACCACGGACCAGGACCTGCTGGCGGTGCTGTCCGCCTTCGGCGCCCCCGCAGAGGCCCTCCCGGCCGGCGTCGGGAGCGGGCAGTCCGGGGACACCGGGGCACCCGACGCCGGTCAGGCCGCGGGGCACATCCCCGCGTCCATGCAGCGCACCAGCGAGTACATGACCCACCCGGTCTTCAACACGTACAAGTCCGAGACCCAGATGCTGCGCTACATCAAGCGCCTCTCCGGGTACGACCTGGCCCTGGACCGCACCATGATCCCGCTGGGCTCGTGCACCATGAAGCTCAACGCGACCGCGGAGATGGAGTCCATCTCCTGGCCCGAGTTCTGCTCCATCCACCCGTACGCCCCCGACCACCAGACCGAGGGCTGGCGCTACCTGCTGACGGACCTCGAGGAGAAGCTGGCCGAGATCACCGGTTACGCAGGGGTCTCCGTGCAGCCCAACGCCGGTTCCCAGGGCGAGTACGCCGGCCTGCTGGCCATCCGCAAGTACCACCTGGCCAACGGCGAGGGCGAGCGGGACATCTGCCTCATCCCGGCCTCGGCCCACGGCACGAACGCCGCCTCGGCGGTGCTGGCCGGCCTGAAGGTCGTGGTGGTCAAGACCGCCGGCGACGGGACGATCGACAGCGCCGACCTGGACGCCAAGATCGAGGCCCACGCCGGGCAGGTCGCGGCCATCATGATCACCTACCCCTCCACCCACGGCGTCTACGATGCCGACGTGCGCGAGGTCTGCCGCAAGGTCCACGAGGCCGGCGGCCAGGTGTACATCGACGGGGCCAACCTCAACGCCCTGGTCGGCCTCGCCCAGCCGGGCAAGTTCGGTGGCGACGTCTCGCACCTGAACCTGCACAAGACCTTCTGCATCCCGCACGGCGGCGGCGGCCCCGGCGTCGGCCCGGTGGCCGTGGCCGAGCACCTGAAGCCGTACCTGCCCAGCCGGGAGGAGCCGATCACCTCGGCGCCCTGGGGCTCCGCCGGCGTCATGCCGATCTCCTGGGCCTACCTGTACCTGATGGGCCCGGAGGGGCTCACCGATGCCACCCGTTACGCCCTGCTCAACGCCAACTACGTGGCCAAGCGCCTGGGTGAGTACTTCCCGGTGCTCTACACGGGCGAGACCGGACTGGTGGCGCACGAGTGCATCCTGGACCTGCGCGAACTGACCGCCCGCACCGGGGTGACCGCGGAGGACGTCTGCAAGCGCCTGATCGACTACGGCTTCCACGCCCCCACCCTGGCCTTCCCGGTGGCGGGGACCCTCATGGTCGAGCCCACCGAGTCCGAGGACCTCGGGGAGATCGAGCGGTTCATCGACGCGATGATCAGCATCCACGCCGAGATGGAGGCCACCACGCCGGAGACGCTGAACGCGTCCGTCCTGCGCAACGCCCCGCACACCGCCTCGGTGCTCACCGCTGACGAGTGGGACCGGGAGTACCCGCGCTCGCAGGCCGCCTACCCGGTGGAGAGCCTGCGGGTCGACAAGTACTTCGCCCCGGTCGGCCGGATCGACGGGGCATGGGGTGACCGCAACCTGTTCTGCTCCTGCCCGCCGGTGGAGTCCTTCGAGCCCGTCGCCCACGAGGCGAAGGAGGCGGCGAACCCCACCGCCGTGGCCGATGCCGTCGAGTCCTCGTCCTCCGTTTCCCACTGACAGGAGACCGTCATGACACCGAACCAAGACCTCCGCACCACCCCGTTGCACGCCGTCCACGCCGAGGCCGGGGCCACGTTCACCGACTTCGGCGGCTGGCAGATGCCGCTGAAGTACGGCTCGGAGCTCTCCGAGCACCACGCCGTGCGCAAGGCCGCAGGGCTGTTCGACCTCTCCCACATGGGTGAGGTCCGGGTCACCGGCCCGCAGTCCGCCGAGGCCCTGGACTACGCCCTGACCGCCCGCGTCTCCAACGTGGCGCCGGGGCGGGCCAAGTACTCGCTGATCTGCACCGAGGCCGGCACCATCCTGGACGACCTGATCGTCTACCGGCTGGACGACGGTGAGGACGACTCGGCGCGTGAGTACCTGGTGGTGCCCAACGCCGGCAACGCCTCCTCCGTGGCGGCCGCTCTGACCGAACGGTCCGTCGGCTTCGAGGCCACCGTCCGCAACGAGTCGGCCCAGACCGCCCTGGTGGCCATCCAGGGGCCCGAGGCGGCGCGGATCCTGTCCATGGTGCTTCCGGAGGAGGAGGCCGCGGCACTGCCGGAGCTGAAGTACTACGCCGCCCGGACCGTGACGGTGCGCACCGGTACCGGCGAGGTGCCCGTGCTGCTGGCACGCACCGGGTACACGGGCGAGGACGGCTTCGAGCTGATCATCGGCCCGGTGGCCGACCGCGACGAGCTGTCCGCGGCGGCCACGTCCGTGTGGCACGCCCTGTCCGCGGCGGGCGCCGAGGCCGGCGTGGAGTTGTTGCCGTGCGGCCTGGCCAGCCGGGACTCGCTCCGGCTGGAGGCCGGCATGCCGTTGTACGGCAATGAGCTGGACCTGGGGCACCTGCCCTCGGAGTCCGGCGCCGGGATGGCCGTGCCGCTGAAGTCCAAGGAGACGGACTTCGTGGGCCGGGACGCCCTGCTCGCCGCACGCGAGGCCGGCACCGGCACGACCTCAGGCCAGGCGATCGTGGCGCTGCGGGCGGCCGGCCGCCGCGCGGCCAGGGCCGGTTACGCCGTGCTCGACGGCGACGGCAACCGGATCGGCGAGGTGACCTCCGGGATTCCCAGCCCGACGCTGGGTTACCCGATCGCACTGGCGCGGGTGGACGTGTCACACCGGGAGCCGGGCACCGAAGTGGCCGTTGACCTGCGGGGCAAGGCCGAGCCGTTCACCGTGGTGGAGTTGCCGTTCTACCGTCGGCAGGACTGAGACTGGGGTGGGGGTCCCGCTTGCTAGACTTCGCTGAGCCAGCGGGCCCCCGTCCCGGCCCTCCCATCACCGCAGGAAGACCATGACTCAACAGCGAACCGCCGGGCGGATCTCCGTCCTGGGGATCATCGCGTTCGTGCTGCTCGCGGCCCTGCTGCTGACCCTGGCCGTCCTCAGTGCAGTCAAGGGAGTACGCACCGCCCAGTCCTACGGGAACGTGGTGCGCGTGGTGGACGGCCACACCATCGTGGTGAACATGGACGGCACCGAGGAGACCGTGACCCTGGCCGGCGTGCAGGCGCCGCTGACCGCCCCTGAGGGCAAGAAGACCACCCTGGACAACTGCCTGGCCGAGGAGTCGACGGCGAACCTGTCCGGGATGCTGGAGTCCGGTGACTCCATCCAGGTGCAGTACGTGGACGGCCCGGGAGGCACCCGGCTCGTGCTGGCACGCTCCGGCGGCCAGGTGATCAACGTCGTCCAGGTCGAGGCAGGGCTGGCCGTTCCGGTGCGCGATCAGCCGATGAAGCAGCTCGGGGCCGACCTGGAGGAGGCCCAGGAGACGGCCCGTACCGAGGAGGCCGGCCTGTACTCCCCGTCCGTGGACTGCACCCTGCCCGGCAGGGTGGCGCCCGTGGTCGACGTGCTGCGCGGGCTGCCGGAGGGCGGGCCGTCCTCGTCCGCGGAGGCCGACGAGCAGATCGAGGCGGTTGCGGACGCCGTGGAGCAGGGGGTCACCGCGGAGAAGGTCTTCGCCACGATCGACCCCGAGGGGACCTCCCTCTCCTCCCTCGCCTGGGGGGAGGACGTGCCCCAGTTGCGGCAACGGCTGGATGAGGCCCTGACCCAGGCGCAGACCGAGCTGGCCTCCCTGCAGTCCACGCGCGGTGTCTTGCTGACCCGGGAGCGCGAGGAGGCTGCGCGCCAGCGGGAGGAGGCCCGCCAGGCCGAACTCGCCCGCCAGGCCGAGGCCGCTCGCCAGGCCGAGCTCGCCCGGCAGGAGGCCGCCCGTCAGGCCGAGCAAGCCCGTCAGGAGGCGGCCCGGCAGGAGGCGGCCCGGCAGGAGGCCGCCCGCGAGGATGCACGGGAGGACGAACGGCGCCGCGCCGAGGAGGAGGCCCGCCGCAAGGCAGAGGAGAGCGCCAGCCCCACGCCCTCCAAGAGTGCATCGACATCCCCGAGCCCGAGCCCGTCGAAGCCGAGCTCGTCTTCCTCGTCGCCCCGCCCCTCGGCGGATGACGATGACGAGGAGTCCTCCGGCCCCGCAGGCGAGGACTGAGGCCCGGCCATGTCCGTCCCGCCGCCCGGGGCCTCCGGCCGCGGGCCGGCGTCGGGATCCGCTGCCCAGCAGGCGCCGCGCGCCCACGGCTTCCCGTCCCCGGCCCGTGACTACCTCGACGGCGGCATCGACCTGAACCGCGAGCTGGTCCGTGACCGCACGTCCACCTTCCTGATGAGGGTGGCCGGCAACGCGATGGCCGCCTCCGGGATCCGTGATGGCGACGAACTGGTGGTGGACCGGGCCGCCACCCCGCGCCACGGGTCGGTGGTCGTGGCGGTCCTCGACGGTGAACTGGTGGTGCGCCGGCTGGTGTTCGACGGCACCGTCCCGGGCGGTGCGGTGAACGTGCCTCCTCCGGCGCCCGGCTCGGGTGGACGGCCGGCTGCGGGCCTGGGAACCGTGATCCTGGAGTCCGACGACGGCGCCGCCCCGGTCGTGCTGCCGGCCTCCGGTCCCGAGGGCCTGCGGGTCTGGGGCGTGGCCACCTATTGCCTCCACCGGCTGTGAGGGCCGCGCACCGGATCCGGGCGGAACGGGAGGGAGGCCGGCGATGACCCAGGCCATGGCGCTGGTGGACGTCAACAACTTCTACGTCTCCTGTGAGCGGGCCTTCGACCCGCGGCTCGAGGGGCGTCCCGTGGTGGTGCTGTCCAACAACGACGGCTGCGTGGTGGCGCGCTCCCCGGAGGCGAAGGCCCTGGGGCTGAAGACCGGGACGCCGTGGTTCCAGCTCGCCCCGCAGGCCTCTGCCTGGGGCCTGGTGGCCCGGTCGTCGAACTACGAGTTGTACGGGGACATGTCCGCGCGGGTGATGGAACTGCTGGGCCGGTGGGGCACATGGCAGCAGGTGTACTCCATCGATGAGTGCTTCCTCGGACTGACCGGTACGCCGGAACAGGTGGCGGACACCGGGCGGCACGTCCGCGCGGCCGTGCAGCGCAACCTCGGGTTGCCGGTGTGCGTGGGGATCGCGCCCACGAAGACGCTGGCGAAGTTCGCCAACCACGTGGCCAAGAACAATCCGGACGACGACCGGATCGGCGGGGTGTTCTCCGTGTCCGAGCGGCCTCGGGCGGTGGAGGCGCTGATGTCCCGACTGCCGGCGACGGAGGTCTGGGGCGTGGGCCGGAAGACGGGCGAGAGGCTGGACCGACTGGGCATTCGGACCATCGCGGAGCTGAGGGCCTCGGACCCGGCCTGGATCCGGTCGCGGTTCTCCGTGGTCCTGGAACGGACGGTCCTGGAACTGAACGGGACGCCGAGCGTTCCGGACGTGGACGAGCACGCCGGGCCGGCGCAGGTCATCTTCTCCCGTTCGTTCTCCCGGCCGGTCACCACCGGTGCCGAGATGGACGACGTCATGAACGTCTATGCCCAGCGGGCCGCGGCCCGGCTGGCCGTGCAGGGTCAGCAG
>JAPFFX010000187.1 GCA_026645375.1 Citricoccus sp. WCRC_4
GGCCGCGCTACGGCCGTCACGCCGAGCGCCCGGCCACCGAGACCGGCACGGAGCCCGGTGCCGGGCCGGACACGGAGAAGCCGGCGAACGACGACCCGGCCTGACACCGGCCGAGCCGACGCCGCAGGGCCTCAGCGCTGGAGGTCAGCGCTGGAGGTCGGCCATCCAGGCCTCGATCGCCTCGGGGGTGCGCGGCAGGGCGGCGGAGAGGTTCTCGGCGCCCTCGTCGGTGACGCGGATGTCATCCTCGATGCGGATGCCGATGCCGCGGTACTCCTCGGGCACGGCCAGGTCCTCGGCCTTGAAGTACAGGCCCGGTTCGATCGTGAAGACCATGCCCGGCTCCAACTCGCCGTCGAGGTAGAGCTCCCGCTTGGCCTGGGCGCAGTCGTGGACGTCGAGGCCGAGGTGGTGGCTGGTGCCGTGCGGCATCCACCGGCGGTGCTGCTGGCCCTCCGGGGACAGGGCCTCCTCCACGGAGACCGGAAGCAGGCCCCACTCGTGCAGGCGCTCGGCCAGCACCTGCATGGCGGTCTCGTGGATCTGGCGGAACCGGATGCCCGGCCGGACGATCGCGAAGGCGGCGTCGGCGGCGTCCAGCACCGCCTGGTAGACCTTGCGCTGCACGTCGGTGAACGTCCCGTCGACCGGCAGCGTGCGGGTGATGTCCGCGGTGTAGAGGGAGTCGGCCTCCACGCCGGCGTCCACGAGGATCAGGTCCCCGTCCTGCACCGCACCGTTGTTGCGGATCCAGTGCAGTACGGTGGCGTTGTTCCCGGAAGCGGCGATCGTGTCGTACCCCAGGTCGTTGCCCTCGAGCCGGGCCCGCGAGAAGAACGCGCCCTCGACGATGCGCTCGCCGCGCTCGTGGCCGGCCGCCGCGGGAAGCACCTTCACGATGTCCTCGAACCCGGAGATGGTGGCCGCGACCGAACCGCGCAGTTCCTCGATCTCCCAGCCGTCCTTGACCAGGCGCAGCTCGGAGAGGAACTCGGCCAGCTCGGCGTCGAGCCCGTCCGAGACCTCCAGGTCCACGCCGGTGTTGATCCGCGAGGTGTCGACCAGGGCCTCGACGTCCAGGTCCGAACCGCGCAGCAGGCGGATCCGGACCCCGCCGATCTCCACCGCGCCGGCGTTCTTGGTGACCGCGACCTCCAGCCCGGACAGGTCCGAGGTGCGGATGCCGGTGCGGGACTGCATCTGGCCGAGGGTGGGGCGGGCGCCGATCCAGAACTCGCCGGTGCGGGCGTTGGAGTAGAACTCCTCGGAGTCACGGCCGGCCAGGGGCCGGAAGTACAGGGTGGCTTCATGGTCCGAGCCGTGGTCACCGGTACCCGGGTCCACGGGCTCCAGCACGAGCACGGCGTCCGGCTCGTGGTCCACCCCGAGCCCGGTCAGGTGTGCGAACGCGGAATGGGCGCGGAACCGGTAGTCGGTGTCATTCGAGCGGACCTTCAGCGGACCGGCCGGGACGACGATGCGCTCGCCCTGGTACTGCGCGGACAGCGCTGCCCGGCGCTTGGCCGCGAACGGCGCGGAGGTGTCCGGCACGACCAGGGGGGTCTCGGCCGGGGCCCAGTTCGAGCCCATGAACTCCTTGAAGGCCTGGGAGGTCGGCTTCTGGGACCGGTTGTTCACGCGGTCCTCGATGGGCTGGGTGTCGTGGCCCGGGGTCTCCGGGGTCTGGGACTGTGCATCACTCATGGCGTCCATCATCGCACTGCCCCCGGCGTTGGCTAGGCTGGTGGTCATGCCGTTCGACCTGCACACGCACTCCAACATCTCGGATGGCACCGAACCGCCCGCCACCGTGGTGCGTGCCGCGGCCAGGGCCGGACTGGGCGGACTGGCGCTGACCGACCACGACTCCACGGCCGGCTGGGCCGAGGCCGCGGACCAGGCGGTGGCCTCGGGGATCGTGCTCATCCCGGGCATGGAGGTCTCCTGCGTCTCGGACACCGGCATCAGCGTGCACCTGCTGTCCTACCTGCACGATCCGCACGATCCGGACCTGTCCGCGGAGATCGAGCGGTCCCGCAGTTCCCGGCTCACCCGGGCCCAGCGCATGGTGGGCCGGCTGGCCGAGGACTTCCCGATCACGTGGGACCACGTGCTGCGCCACTCCACGCCGGACGCCACGATCGGCCGGCCGCACATCGCCGACGCGCTCGTGTCCCTCGGCGTGGTGGAGGACCGTTCGGCGGCGTTCACCTCGATCCTGACGCCGCGCTCCAAGTACTACGTGGGCCACTACGCCCCGGACCCGGTGGACGCGGTCCGGCTGGTCCTGGCGGCCGGGGGAGTGCCCGTGTTCGCCCACCCCATGGCCTCCATGCGGGGGCGCGTGGTCGGCACGGACCTGTTCCGGGAGATGATCGACGCCGGGCTGGCCGGGGTGGAGGCCGACCACCGGGACAACCCGGACGACGCCCGCCGCTGGCTGCGCGTGCTCGCCCGCCAGCACGGGATGTTCGTCACCGGTTCCTCCGACTACCACGGGGCCGGCAAACCCAACCGGATCGGGGAGCACACCACCGATGCCGCCGTGGTGCAGCAGATCATCGAGCGCGGCACGGGCGCCGAGGTCATCTACCCCTGACCGCTGACGGTGAGCGGCGCAGGACACTGGATGGCAGGGCCGGACAGGCATCTGCCTCAGCGCCACGGGCTCCGGGTCACGGACAGGTGTAGCGTCCAGGCGGCCAGGGCGAGGAATGCCATGGCCTGGACCCCGAGCAGACCCAGGTCCATGAGCCATTGTCCGGCCGTGGGTTCGAAGAGCGGGTCTACGGCGGGCGCGGGAGGTTGCTGGAGTCCCGCTGTCGCCGCCGTCGCTGCATAACCGAACCGGGCGGGAAGCAACCAGGACACCTGCTCGAGGCCGTCGCGTCCCGCGAGTGGAAACAGCCCGCCACACAGGATGAGCTGGGACATCACCATGGCGACGAGTGCCGGCATGGTCTGTTCCGTCGACGTGACCGCGGCGGAGATGGCGAGTGCGGCGACCGTGATCGTCACCCCGACTGCCGCGATCGCCACCGCGACCTCGAGGAGGCCGCCGCCCAGGAGCAGGGCGTCATCCGGCCCTGGGAGGCCGAGGAGGGCGAGGACAGTGAACACCACGCATTGGCAGGCCACCAGCACGCCGAGGACCACGACCTTACTGAGCAGGTATGCCGCCGGAGACAGTCCGACGGCCCGCTCTCGGCGGTAGATCGGCCGTTCCCCGACGAGCTCGCGGACGGACAGCGCCGTCCCCATCAGGGCGGCGCCGACGACCAGGACCACGAGCCGTTGCTGGACCTGGTTGACATCACCCTGTGCCTCACTCAGGGACAGTCCAGCCCTGCCAGGGAAAGCCTGCGCCATCAGTGCGAGAGCGATGGGCATGCCGATCAGGAGCAGGACGAAGAGCCGGTCGGCGGCGACGACGGCGGCGTTCCGGTGGATGAGTGTCCACAGCTGGCGAGCCGGGGCCGTCCGCTGTGGTGGCGGAACTGGCGGCTGTGGTGGCGGGGCCGTCCGCTGTGGTGGCGGAACGTCCCGTTGCGGTGGCGGCGCCTCTCCCGCCGGGACCGGGACCGGGACCGCTGCGGTCCGGCCCACGTAGGCGCTGGGGGCGGGGGAGTGCGCGTACCGGTCCACCCACGTCTCGTCCTCCAGGGCCGCGAACGCCGCCGGATAGTCGTCCACGCCGAAGAAGGGAAGCACGTCCGATGGCGGCCCGAAGAAGGCGACCCGTCCGCCCCGGGCGAGGACGAGCACGCGATCGCACTCGTCCAGGGCCAGGACACTGTGGGTGACCACCAGCACGACCCGGTCGGAGTCGGCCAGCGACCGCAGACTCCCCATGAGCTGCTTGTCCAGACCGGGATCCAGTCCGGACGTGGGCTCGTCCAGGAAGAGCAGCCGAGGAGCCGTGAGCAGCTCCAGGGCGATCGAGGTCCGTTTGCGCTGCCCTCCCGAGAGCGAGTCGATCCTCTGGTCCGCCTGGTCCGCCAGGTCCACCTCGGCGAGGACCTGGTCCACCCGCTGATTCCGCTCAGTGGAGCTCATGCCGGGCGGAAGCCGTAGTCGGGCGGCGAACTGGAGTGCCCGCCGGACGGTGAGCTGCCGGTGGAGGATGTCCTCCTGCGGCACCAGCCCCACCAGGTACCGGAGCTGGGCGTACTCGGCGTAGAGGTCCCGCCCGTTCCAGGTGACGTGCCCGCTGGTGGCCGGCCTCAGCCCGGTGAGGGCGCCGAGGAGTATCGACTTTCCTGCACCCGAGGGACCGATGACGCCCACCAGGGTGCCGGACGGGACGGTGATCGAGACATCGTCCAGCAGCTGTACGCCGGCCTTCGTGGTGACCTTCAAGTTCCTGGCGCTGAATACGGGAGGTCCCGACGGCGGTGTGACCACATCCTCTTCATTCCACATCACCATGGTCGAACCAACTCCGATTGGGGCACCCTTGCTCGGCAGGCCCTCGCCGTTGACACGTCCGGCCTTGAGGGAGGTGCCGCTGAAGCTACCAGCGTCGCGCGGGACGGCACCATGGCCGCCCGCCTCGATGGTCGCGTGATGGCGCAAAGCAAGTGGAAGACGAGTGGAGGACCGGGAGATCGTCGCGCATCACAGCCGACGAGTGCGTTCCACCCGTGCCGGCCACGAGCCGGACACGAGGCGGGGCCCTCCGGTCGAGGTGCGGAAGGCCTGGCCGTCTCACGGTTCGGGGCGAATCTCCAGGTCGGCGGTGACCGGCGCCAGCCGCCGGCGCATCACCTCGATCGCCTCGGGGTTCTGGTCCACCAGCACGAACCTGCGCCCGAGTTCCGCCGCGGCGGCCCCCAGCGTCCCGGAGCCGGCGAAGAAGTCCAGCACCCAGTCCCCGCGCCGGGACGAGGCGGCGACCATCCGGCGCAGCAGGCCCAGGGGCTTCTGCGTGGGGTAGCCGGTCTTCTCCCGGCCGGTGGGGGAGACGATGGTGTGCCACCACACGTCGGTGGGGAGCTTGCCCCGCGCGGCCTTCTCCGCGGTGACCAGTCCCGGTGCCATGTACGGCTCCCGGTCCACCTCGGCGGAGTCGAACCAGTACCGGTCCGGGTCCTTTACGTAGACCAGGATCGTGTCGTGCTTGGACGGCCAGCGCCGCTTGGACCGGCCGCCGTAGTCGTAGGCCCAGATGATCTCGTTCAGGAAGCACTCCCGGCCGAAGATCGCGTCCAGCATGACCTTGGCGTAGTGCACCTCCCGGTAGTCCAGGTGCAGGTACAGCGTCCCGTCGTCGGCCAGCAGCCGCCAGGCCTCGCGCAATCGCGGCTCGAGGAACTCCCAGTAGTCGGCGAAGGCGTCGTCATAGGAGGCCAGCGCCCCCTTGATGGTCCGGTACCCGCGTCCGCCGAAGCCGATGCGGTCCGCCTCCTCCTCGGGGGCGCGCACGGTGGTCAGCTGTTGCCGTCGCTGGGTCCGGCCCGTGTTGAACGGCGGATCGAGGTACACCACGGTGAAGGCCCCGCCCGGCAGTGACGGCAGGAACTGCAGGTTCTCCGCCGCCACCACGAGGTCGGGGCCCTCGGGGTCGAAATGCGTCACGTCAGGGCGTCGTCCGGAACCGGCGTCTCAGCGGTCCTCAGGCTGCGCACCGGACTGGCCGGACTCGCCCCCGGAGACCACGTTGCCGTTGCGGCGGCGCGTGCGGGTCCGGCTGCGGCGCGTGCGTGACTGGTCGCCGTCGGCCGGGGCTGAAGCCGCCGGTTCGGCGGCGGG
>JAPFFX010000206.1 GCA_026645375.1 Citricoccus sp. WCRC_4
ACGCGCAGGATTCCATCGGCGTCGGCAACGGAGGATCCTCCGTACTTCTGGACGATCAGGCTCATGCGGTTCCTTGGGTAGGGTCGGGCCCGCGGCCGCGGGCTGTCGGTCGGCTGCGCCCAAGTCTACGGGCGGTCGCGGACACGGTTCCGACCATGAACGAGGCGGTAGGGCACCACGTGGCCAGCGGGCCCGCCCGACCGCGTGCCGGACCCGCACCGATCACGTGCCGGGCACGCCCGACCACGTGCCAGGCCCGCACCGACCACGTGGCGGACCCGCCCTGATCGCGTGTCAGGCCGCGTAGTGCACGCCGGTGCGCGATCCCGGCCCTGTCCTTGCCGCCAGGCCCCCCGTACCGCACGATGGTGGCATGACGACACCCGGTGGCGTCGATGAGTCCGGACCGCCGGCGGCGACGGGGCTGCCGCCGGACGTGCCGCCGTCGGGCATCACCGCCACCGGTGTGACGCGCCGGTTCAGGTCGGTCCAGGCCCTGCAGGGGGTGGACCTGATGGCCCCGCCCGGAGCGATCACGGCCCTGGTGGGGCCCAACGGATCGGGCAAGACCACGCTGATGCTGGTGCTGGCCTCCCTGCTGCGGCCCGACGCCGGCTCCGTCCGGATCGCGGGCGCGGATCCCGCCCAGGACCCCGCGGCGGTCCGCCGCCACACGGGCTGGATGCCGGACACCCTGGGGGTCTGGGACGCGCTGACCGCCCGCGAGATCCTCGAGATGATGGGTCGGCTCTACGGTCTCGACCGGGACGTCGCGCGCTCGCGGGCGGGACAGCTGCTGGAGTGGCAGGAACTGAGCACGCTCGCCGACGAACCGGCGCGGGTGCTCTCCAGGGGTCAGCAGCAGCGGCTGTCCCTGGCGCGGGCGGTCATCCACGAGCCCCAGGTCCTGCTGCTGGACGAACCGGCCTCCGGGCTGGACCCGGGGTCCCGGCTCCGGTTGCGGGATGACCTGCGGCAGATGGCAGCGGCCGGCAGGACGATCCTCGTCTCCTCGCACGTGCTCTCCGAACTGGACGAGATGGCGGACCTGGCGGTGTTCATGCAGGACGGTCGCACCGTCGGGGTCGAGGACCTGGGCAGCGACGGCGCCACCGGGGGCCGGTACCTCATCACCGCCCTGGACGTCTGCGACCTGCTCACCGTGCTGGAACGCTACTCGGTGGCGTACCGGAGGCAACCGGGCCGGCGCCAGGACTCGGTCAGCGTGGAGGTGAACTCGGCCGATGAGGCGGCGGACCTGCTGTCCACCCTGGTCGGGGAGGGCGTGCGCGTCGTGGCGTTCACGCCGGAGGCGTCCCGGCTGGAGACGGCGTACCTGGAACTGGACCGGATGCGCTCGGTCGCGCCGGACGCGCCCGGTGCGGGCCTGGACGATGTTGACCGGGCGGACGCCGACCGGACGGACGGTGGTGCGGACGGTGGTGCGAGCCGTGCGTCGTGGCGCACCGACCGGAGGGAGGACCGATGAGGTCCCGGATCGACGAGCGCGTGCAGGACGGGAACGGAGGCGGGCGCGGAACCGCGGGAGCGGAGGTGAGCGGCCGGCTGGGCTGGGGACGGGCGCTGTCCACGGTGGTGCGGATGGACGTGCAGCAGCGACTGCGCTCACGCACCTGGTACATCATGCTGGCGGTCTGGTTCGTGGTCATCGGGCTGGTGACCTGGGGTGCGTCCGCCAGCTTCAACGTGCTCTCCGCCGAGGAGCCGATCGGACCGGGCGCGGGGCGCTTCGTGTTCGAGGCCGTCGTCGGCTTCGTGTTGTTCTTCGGCCTGCTCGTGGCCCCGGCGATGTCCGCCAGCACGATCAGCGGGAGCAGGTCCGGGGGGACCCTCGCGGTGATGCAGGTGACGCTGCTGACGCCGGGCCAGTTGCTGCTGGGCAAGTGCCTGGCGTCCTGGATCACCGCACTGGCCTTCCTGGCCACGGCGCTGCCGTACATCGTGGTGGCCATGTCCATGGGCGGGCTGGACGTGTCCGGCCTGGTGGTCTTCGTGGCGATGGTGGCGATCGAGCTGGGCGTCGTCTGCGCGGTCGGCACCGCGGTGTCCGCGGTGGCAGACCGCACCCTGTTCGCGGTGGTGGCCACCTATCTGCTGGTGGCCCTGTTCACCTTCGGCACGCTGGTGGCCTTCGCGCTCACCATGCCGCTGACCCAGACGACGATCCCGGCGAACACCCCCCGGTGGGCCGCGGCGGAGGGCGAGGTCCTCCCGGACGGACCCGAGGCCTGCTTCGGGCCGTTGGTCCCGCAGGCCACCTACGACACCCGGGCGACGTACTGGATGCTCGCGGCCAACCCGTTCGTGGTGGTGTCCGACGCCGTGCCGCCGCCGGCCCGCGTCCCCTACGACCCCGACGATCCGGACACCTGGGCGCCGGACGGGGTGATGACCACCATCTCGTTCGGGGTGCGGTACCTGCAGCGGCCACCCGAGATGAACGTGCCGTGCGCCTACGGTGAGCCGGCGGAGCCAGGGACTGAGGCGGCCTGGCGCGGCACGCCGGTCTGGCCCCTGGGCCTGGGCCTGCAGTGGGTGGTAACCGGTGGGCTGCTCGCGTGGGGCCGCTTCCGACTGGCCACCCCCGCGGTGCGGCTGCCGCGGGGCCACCGCGTGGCCTGAGCGGGGTCCGCCGCCGGACCTAGCGGGTGCCGATCTGTCCCTCGCCGAGCACGGCCTTCAGGAACTTCCGGGTGCGCTCGTGGGAGGGGGCGGTGAACATCGTGTCCGGGTCGGCGTCCTCCACGATCGAGCCACCGTCGAACATCAGCACGCGGTCGGAGACGTCCCGGGCGAACTGCATCTCGTGGGTGACGATCAGCATGGTGATGTCCGTGGTCTCGGCGATGCGCCGCAGGATGCCCAGGACCTCGCCCACGATCTCCGGGTCCAGCGCCGAGGTCACCTCGTCCAGCAGCAGGATCTCCGGGTCCATGGCCAGGGCGCGGGCGATGGCCACGCGCTGCTGCTGCCCGCCGGACAGGGACGAGGGGTGGGCGTCGGCCTTGTCGTCCAGGCCCACCTGGTGCAACAGGTCCTTCGCCCTCCGCGTGGCCTCGGCCTTGGACTGTCCGAGGACGTGGATGGGGGACTCGGTGATGTTCTGGATCACGGTCATGTTCGGGAACAGGTTGAACTGCTGGAACACCATCCCGATCCGGGTACGGGTCCTCTTGATCTCGCGGTTGGACAACCGCACGCGCTTGCCGTCCACGATCCGGTGGGTCAGCGGGTCCCCGTCGATGAGGATCAGCCCGTCCGTGGCCTCCTCCAGGGTCATGACCAGCCGCAGGATGGTGGTCTTGCCCGAACCGGACGGGCCGATCAGGGTCACACGCTCGCCCCGGTTCACGTGGAAGTCGAGGTCCTTGAGCACCACGTTGTCCCCGAAGCGCTTCTCCACGTCCCGGAACTCGATGATCGGGGCGGCAGCGGTGTCAGTTGGCGTAGGCAAGGCGCTTCTCCATTCGGCGGATGAGGACGGAGGTCGGGTAGCTGGCCAGCAGGAAGATGATGCCGGCCAGGGTGATGGCCTCCACGTAGCGGAAGTTGTTGCCGCCGAAGATCTGGGCCGCGTTGACCATCTCGACCACGCCGATCACCAGCAGGAACGGGGTGTCCTTGAACATGGAGATCGCGTAGTTGCCCAGCGCCGGCACCGTGGCCCGCAGGGCCTGCGGGATGACGACGGCGGCCCAGGTGCGGCGCGTGGACATGGACAGGGCCGTGGTGGCCTCCCACTGGCCCTTGGGCACCGCGTCGATCCCCGCGCGGTACACCTCGGACATGTAGGTGGAGTAGTGGATGCCGAACACCACGATCCCGATGGTCATGGCATCGAACATCAGGAACGCGTAGTAGGCGAACAGCAGTTGCACGACGATCGGGGTCATGCGGATGAAGGCCACGAACCACTTGACGATCCCGGAGACCGGCTGCGGAGCCAGGCGGATCAGCATGGCCCACACCAGTCCCAGCGCCGCGGCGATCACCGTGCCCAGCACCGTCACCAGCAGGGTGACCGTGAGGAATCCCTCGAGCACGGGCGGGAGGGCGCGGAAGAACATCTCCCAGTCCCAGATCTCTGTCTGTTCTTGCATCAGATCGCACTCCCCGCGGTAGACAGGTTGTCCTTGCTGGTCGGCGTCGGGGAGAGGATCTCACGCAGGGACGGGCCCCGGCCGAGCCGGTGCTTGGCGCGGGCCTCGAGGGCGTTCATGACGAGCGTGAGGACCAGCGCCAGCACGAAGTAGCCCACGAGCCCGACGACGGCGTACGCCCAGGTCGTGTCCGTCACCCGGCGCAGCTGGTCCAGGTGGAACGTGAAGTCCTGCAGCAGGATCACGCTGACGATCGCGGTGCCCTTGAGCAGGTGGACCATCAGGCTGGCCAGGGACGGGATCATCAGCGCCCAGGCCTGCGGGAAGATCACCCGGCGCATGCGGTGCACCGGTGACATGGACAGCGCCGTGGTGGCCTCCCACTGTCCCCGCGGCACGGAGGCGATGGAGCCGCGCACCACCTCGGCGGCATACGCCCCGTAGTTCAGCCCCAGGGCGAGGACGCCCACGACCATGCCCGGCAGGTCGACCCCGAACTGCGGCAGCACGAAGAAGATGAAGAACAGCTGCACCACCAACGAGGTGCCCCGGAAGAACTCGATGATGATCCGGCCGGGGACGGCCAGGGCCTTGTGCTGCGCCCCGGCCATCAGCCCGAGGATGATCGCCAGGACGAGGGCCAGGGCCGACCCGAGGACCGTGAGCTGGATGGTCACCCACAGTCCCTGGGCCAGGAACGGCCAGGCCTCGACGGTGGCCTGGATGTTCTCCAGCACCGTGCGTCAGCCCAGGTCGCCGGAGCAGAGCTGCTCGGTGGTCAGGTCCTTCGGCGGTAGGTTCTCGGCGGTGAAGCCGTAATCCCCCACCACTGCCAGGTAGGACTCCTCGGACTCCGTGACGGAGGCCAGCGCCTCGTTGTAGGCCTCCACCAGTTCCGTGTCCTCCTTGCGGAAGACGGTGGCACCGGCACCGATCTGCTCGACACCGTCGATCACCTGCACGAAGGCCTCGGTGGTCTCCACCCCGGCGTCCGGGTTCTCCTCGGCCATGACGTTCAGTGAGATCGCGGTCATGGCGAAGGCGTCGGCCCGGCCGTTGGCCACGGTGTCCATGCCGGTCTGGGCGTCCGGGACGGACTGGACCTCGAGGCCGAGCGACTCGGCGTAACCGGCCTCGATGCCGCCGGCCAGGACCGCCAGGTTGATGTCCTCGCCCGCGTCGACCTTCTCCTTGACGGAGTCGAGGTCGGTGAGGTTCTTCGGGTTGCCCTCGGCGACCATCAGGGTGGTGGTGTACATGATCTCCGGATCGGAGAAGGCGGCCTGGGCGCAACGGTCCGGGAGGATGGACATGCCGGCGGAGACGGCGTCGAAGCGCCCGGCATTCAGTCCGGGGATCAGCGAGTTCCACTCCACCAATTCGGCCTCGACGTTCTCGATGCCCATGTCCGCGAAGATCTTCTCGTGCATGGCCACGGTGGCCCCCGCCGGTTCCCCGCCCTCCAGGTAGGAGTAGGGGACCTCGCCGGCGATGCCGACGGTGATGGTGCCCTCCTGCTGGAGGCGCTCCAGGGTGTTGCCCGCGGCAGCGGTGCCGCCGTCGCCGCTTTCACCGCCCCCGCCGCCACAGGCCGTGAGCAGCAGGGCGGAGACGGACAGCAGGCCGACGCCCATCAGGCGGCGCGGACGGGGATCGCTCCGGTGGCGGCGGACGCTGGCCAGGCGGCTGGACTGGTGCTTCTGGGTGGGGATACTCATGGTCGGCTCCTCGGCCCCACGGCCCCCGGGCTGCCGGCAAGGGGCCGGTGGTGCGAATGATGACGGTGCGAACGGTGTGCGACGCGGGCTCCCGGTGTGGTGCCAGGCCGAGGATGGCCTGGCCGGCGACTGGAATCACCGCTAGTGAGGCAACTGGTGTCCGACGCTAGCAGAACGTGATCCAGCACACCATGAGATCGTCGGCCGGAAGAATGTCGACAAGGTAACGATCCACATGGCATGATCTGGCCCACAAGCGCCCTCGGGGTCTGCGGGACTGTCCCGGACCGGGCGCGCACCGAACGGCCGTGTCCCGTGCCGGACGCACCGGTGCGTGGAAAGGAAGACCCGCATGAACACGCCCGCGGCACCGGAACCGTCCCGGCGCGATGGCCTGGTGGCCCGCCCGCTGGTCAAGGTGATCCGACGCCCGTCCACGGTGGACCTCATCGCCGTGGAACTGCGCACTGCCATCTATGGCGGAACACTGCGGCCGGGGTCCTCGGTGCGCGAGGCGGAGATCGCCGCTCAGCTGGGGGTGAGCCGGGGTCCCCTGCGCGAGTCGGCCCAGCGGCTGGTCCAGGAGGGACTCCTCGTGACCCGGCCCGGGGCAGGCCTGCGGGTGGCCACGATCGGCCGGGATGAGGTGGAGGACCTCTACCAGGCACGACTGGCGATCGAGGGCCACGCGGTACGCTTCCTGTCCGGCCTGGACGAGGCACAGCGTGCCGAGAAGGTGGACACGGTGCGGGACCTGCTGGCCGCGCTTGAATCGGCCGTGGGGGGCACGGACGCCCGGCGGATCGGGGACGCCGACCTGGACCTGCACTACGGCCTCGTCGAATCCACGGGGAACCACCGGCTCACCGCCTATGCGTCCACGCTCGTCGTGCAGACCCGCATCGCCGCGCTGTCCCACCCGGACGGCTACGTGGTGCGGACCGACATCCTGGACGTGCATCGCAGCCTGGTGCGGCAGGTCGCCGACGGTGACGCCGAGGGGGCCTGCCGCACGCTGAGCGAGCACTTCCGCCAGACCGTGGACCGGCTCCGGGGTGACCTCGCGGAACCGTTCAGCACGGTCACCGGAAAGCCGGACGGCTCAGGCTTCACGTTCAACCCGCTGGGATAGTGCTGGTGCCGCGGGTCAGCCGGTGACGCTGCGCCGACCCTCGAAGGCCCGCCCGAGGGTCACCTCGTCCGCGTACTCCAGGTCGCCGCCGACGGGCAGCCCGGAGGCCAACCGCGTGACCTTCAGGCCGGTGGCCCCGAGCATGCGCGACAGGTAGGTGGCCGTGGCCTCGCCCTCCAGGTTCGGGTCGGTGGCGAGGATGACCTCCTCGATCGCGGCGTCCTGGAGACGGGTGAGCAACTCCCGGATGTGCAACTGGTCCGGCCCGATGCCGGCGATCGGATTGATCGCCCCGCCGAGCACGTGATACCTGCCGCGGAAGGTCCGGGTGCGCTCGATCGCCATGACGTCCTTGGACTCCTCCACGACGCACACCTGGGAGGGGTCCCGGCGCTCATCCCGGCAGATCGAGCACGTCTCCTGCTCGGAGACGTTGAAGCAGATCGTGCAGAGCTTGACCTTGTCCTTCACGGTCCGGATGGCCTCCGCGAGCCGCAGCATGTCCTCGGAGTCGGCCTCCAGGATGTGGAAGGCGATGCGCTGGGCGGACTTGGGGCCGATGCCGGGCAGCCGCCCGAGTTCGTCGATCAGGTCCTGGACCGCACCTTCGTACACGTTACCGACCACTTTCCGCGTTGGATCACTGCCCCCTGACCCGGACGAAGGGACGTCGTCCGGGCGGCTCTCAGATCAGGACAGGGGGCTTCCGTCCAGCATCCGTTCTTCCACGAGGCGCCCGCCGAGCAGGCGTTCGACCACCGTGCGCCCGGCCATGCCGGACTCCTCGATGGTGACGTCGTCGTCGCTGGGAACGTCGTCCCAGTCTACGGACCGTCCGGGGCCGGGGCGGTCCGCACCGCCGGGCGCCTGGCCGTGCGCTGGTCCCGTCGCGGCCGGGCCGGTCGGTGATGACGGCGACCCCGGTCCCGGGGCCTGACCCCCAGCGCCCGGTCCGGGATCCCCTCCCGGACCGGCGGGCTGGCCGGGCCTGGGCGGGGGGGCACCGTCCTGGGTGCGCTGGTACTGCTCCATCATCTGCTGGAAGCGACTGGCCCGGCGGTGGTGCGGGGTGCCGTCCGTCCCGGTTCCGGCCACCGGAGCCGAGGGGCCGGCCTCAGGGGCACTGCTCGCGGAGGCACCCGAACCGCGCCGGGACAGGCGTGCCTCGAATTCGGCCTGCATCTCCGCCTCGGGACGGGCGAAGGACGGGATCCCTCCCCGGCCGGGCTCGGGCCGGGCGACCGGGCCGACGTCGGACACCGGCCGCGGGATGCCCATGGCACCCGGTTCGGGCCGGGGGGCCGCAGGCCCGGTGCGCTCCTGCCGCGGGATCGGGCCCTGGCCGGGCTCCGGGCGGGGAATCCCGCCGAGACCGGGTTCCGGTCGCGGGGCCGCCCCAACACCCCGGGACGGGCGCGTGTCCGGGTCGGCGTCCTCCCGGTCCTCCTCGTCCGGTTCGGGAGGAGGCGGGAACGCGTCGTCATGCGGCTCCTCGCCGTACCAGTCGGACACGGGAATGGAATCGGCCTCGAGGTCCTCCGGTGGCGGCGGGGTGCCCGGGCCCGTGGCGCCCTCCTCGACGGGTTCGGAACCGGTCTCCAGGTCCCCGTCGGCGGCGGCGCTGTCGGAGGTGTCCGGGCGGTCCGACCGCGGAGACACCGAGGCCGCCGGCGTCATGGGTTCCGGCGCGGTGGGTTCCGGCGCCGTCGGCCGTGGCACGGCTGCCTCGGGCGCCGGACGCTGTGACGCCGGGGA
>JAPFFX010000229.1 GCA_026645375.1 Citricoccus sp. WCRC_4
CCGGATCACGGACATCGGCGGAATCCAGCAGCCCCGTCAGGACCTCGGTGCCGATGTCCGCGAAGCGGGCCGCGTTCCCGGCGGCTGCCAGGGCGAAGCCCTCCCGCAGCACGGTCGAGAACCACAACCGCGCCAGTTCCGCCGGGGCACCGGCCTGGGTGAACGCGCGGTCCATGGCCGACATGTCCGAGAGGGTCTCGTTGACATCGAACACGATGACCGTCGGTGTTCCGGTCATGGTGAGATTCCTTCCGGTGGTCCTGACAGTGGCCGCGGCGTACCACCGCGGCGCGGTAACCGTGTCCACCCTGCCATCTCCTCGGCCGCCGCACCACGGCACCCGCCCGGTCACGGGCGGTGTCCCGGAAGCCGACCGCGGGGCGGGCCTAGGCTGAGCGGATGGAGGCCTTCAGCGTGACGTCCGAACAGCTGCGCGACACCCTGGGGATCGAACTGTGGCGCATCCCCGTGGTGATCGTCACGGCGATCGCGATCTACCTGGTCTTCTTACTGCTGATCCGCCTGTTCGGTGCCCGGGTGCTGTCCGGGCTGACGGGTTTCGACGTGGTGGTCAGCATCATGCTCGGCGCCGTGGCCGGCCGGGCCATCCTCGGAGAGCCACCCACCCTCACCGCGGGCGTCTTGGGACTGGTGACCCTGCTGTGCTGCGAGGCCCTTTTCGGAGTGGTGCGCAAGAACATCAGCTTCCGTCAGGCGGTGAACGCCCAGCCCACGGTCGTGCTCGCCCATGGCCGACCGCAACCGGACCTGATGCGCAAGACCCACATCTCAGAGGAGGACCTGATGAGCTGCCTGCGCCGGGCCGGGATCACTCACCCCCACGAGGTCCAGTGCATCGTGCTTGAACCCAGCGGGGCGATGAGCGTGCTGCGGCGCGGCAGGACCGTTGATCCGGCCGTGCTGCGGGGCGTACTGGGCGCCGACCGGGTCCTGGCTCCCCCGCCAGGGGGCATCACCTGAATCACTGGTCTGCCTCCCACGACACGTGCGCGGTGCCGGATGGTCTTGCCACCCAGGGCCGAGGTACCGGGTCAGTCCGTGGACGGGCACTGGCGGTCCGCGGTCCGATCGATGGTGGGCGCCGGGCGGGCCTGTGCCTGCTCGGCCGTGGTGGCGGGACCGTTCTGGCGGATGTCCTGGATCAACCATTCCATCTCCTCGATCTCCTCCCGCTGGGCCTTGCTGATGTCCGCGGCCAACTGGCAGACGCGTACGTCCTCGATGCCCGCCCGCTCCGAGCGCGTGATGGCCAGGGAATGGTGGGGGATCATCGCGCTCATGTAGTCGGTGTCGTCCACGGTCACCTGGCTGCGGTCCAGGGCGATCCCACCACCCAGGAGCAGGACTCCGCCGATGATGATGGCGATATTCGCCCTCGGGTTCTTGTACATGTGCAGCATCCACGCCAGCATCACCACGACCATCGCCCCGCCCATGGTCAGGGTCATGAAGAACCGGGACTCACTCCATCGGACGTGGCTCCACTCCCATGACCCCGCGAACATGGTGAAGTACATGACCACCATGCCGGTCAGGATCATGGCCGCGAACCTCAGGTACATCCCCCCGCTCCCGTGCTGCTGGTGATCACCGCCCTGGCCGCCGGCTGTTGGCTCGTGGGCCTGTTCGGTCCTCGGCATGATGGCTCCTCTCCGGGTTGCGGTACCAGGCCCCTCCGGCCTGTCGTTGTTCATAGGTCCTCGGCGCCGCGGACGTCCTCGACCGCGGAGCCATTGCCGTACTTGCTGGTGGTGATGATGCTGAGCTTGCCGTTGGTCTCCAGCACCACGGCCTTGACCTGGGAGAGATCCCCGGTGCCCTGCATGCGGACAGCCTGGCGCACCTCGGACTCGGTCAGGCGATGGTGCTTGAGCGCCTCGCGGCGGATGGCCCCGTCTGCCAGCAGCAGCACCGGTCGGGACGTGAGGCCGGAGCGGCTCGAGGGCCGGCGCGCGGAGATCGTGGCCACGAGGAACTGCAGCCCGGCCAGCAACCCCAGCGCGGTGATCCCTTCGGTGAAGGACACCTGGGAGCTGAGCAGGATGGTGGCCAGGGTGGAGCCCAGGGCGACGGTGACCACGAAGTCGAAGGCGTTGAGCTGGCTCAGGGTCCGTTTGCCCGAGACCCGTAGCACCGCCACCAGCACCACGTAGGCTGCCGCCCCGACCAGGACGATCCGGGCGATCTCCGCCCAGGAGTCGAACCACATGCGCAACACCTCCTCCGGTCTTGGCCGACCAACCTAACCCAGACACGACGGACCCGGAAACGCCTCCGGTGCCAGGCGGGCGCTCGGACCCTCCAGTCGCACTGGGCCCGGTGTCCTGGCCGCGACTGCGTTCTAAGCCTGGCGGCCCCGCCCTCGGTCACGCCGCCGTGACCACCACCCGCCGGCTGCCCCGCCGACCCGGGCCACAGGGCGCACAATGGTGCCGTGACCATCGTCGACAACGCCATCTACAAGGACGGCAAGCGCATCCTGGCCCCCACCAGCCTCCAGGAGACCTTCGAGGAGTGCGAACGGCTGGGCGGCATGGCGTGGGTCGGACTGTACCGGCCGGACGAGGCGGAGCTGCAGGAGGTCGCCGAGGAGCTGAACCTCCACGAGCTGGCGGTCGAGGACGCGCTGGCCGGCGGGCAGCGGGCCAAGCTCGAGCACTACGACGACG
>JAPFFX010000247.1 GCA_026645375.1 Citricoccus sp. WCRC_4
GGCCACAGTGCTTGCCGTCGCAGCCTCCCGGCGGGCGGGTGATGCGGTGTTCTGCCGGGAGACGGCATTGGCCCTCCACGGGATCAGCCTGTGGTCGTTCCCGCGGGAGGTCAGCGTCAGGTCGGCACGCGCCGGATCGTCGGGAATCAGGAGACCGGTTCGAATGCCGGGCGCCCAGTGGGCTCCGTTCGTGGAGCGGCACCGGATGTGGCCGCAGGCGTGGCGGCCACTCCAGGGCGCGGACCGGGAGGGCGCGCCATCCGAGGAGCTGGTGCTGGCCGGAATCTCCATGAGGGTCGAGTCCCTGGACCGGGCGTTGGCCGACACGATCCCCCTCATGGACCCCGCGGAGGCTGCGGCGGTGCTGGACGCCCTCCTGGCCGGTCGACCCTCCGGGCTCAAGAACAAGCTCAAGAACAAGAGGGAGTCCACGCCGACCCCCTGGTCCAGGGAGGAACTGCTCGGCCTGCGGGGGCTCTGTACCTCGGCAGCCGCGACGGAGCGCCTCCTGACGCGCGCACGTTTCGCCACTGGTGAGACCGAGTCGCTGGGGGAATCCGTCAGCCGAGTGGTGATCCGCGACCTCGGATTCGCCCCTCCTGGCATGCAGCACCGGGTTCACGACGACAACGGTGCGCTGCTGGGCATCACGGACTTCTGGTGGGAGGGCGCCGGGACGGTGGGGGAATTCGACGGCCTGGCGAAGTACCTGGGCCGGCGCAGCTACTCCGGACTCTCAGCGGAGCAGGTCATCGCCGAGGAGAGGCGCCGGGAGGACTCCATCTGCGATCAGGGGTTGCGGATGGTGCGGTGGTTGACGGAGGACCTGCGAAACCCGGCGAAGCTGGAGGCGAAGTTGCGGCGAGCGGGTGTGCCCCGGCGGGGCGGCCGGCGTGTCAGGTGACGGGTGTCGGGTGACGGGTGACCGAGATGTCAGGTGACGGGTGACCCGGATGTCAGGCCGGGATGGACATCTCCCCAGGTCCTCCCGGCCTGGTTTGTCCATCCTGGGATGACTGGCGCCCGTGATGACTGGCGCCCGTGATGACTGGCGACTGGAATGACCGGCGGCGTTCCTCAGCTGGATCCGGTGGTTCCGGTGGTCCCGGCGGCCCCGGTGGCCCCGGTGGTCCCGGCGGCCCCGGCCTGGGAGCCGATCATCCGGCCACCGCTGTTGAGCTGGAGGGCGCACAGCACCTGGCGGTCGCCCTCGGACCAGGACCCCGAGGACGGGGTGTACATGGTGTAACCGAGGTTCGAGTCCTCGGGGGTCGCGCCCGTGAAGGCGGTGAACTCCTCGCGGCAACCGGCGTCGGCGAGCCCGTGCACCCTCTCGTCTCCCGGCCAGGACGGCTCGTCGAGCTGGAACAGGGCATAGGCCTCCAGGTCATGGGCCACGGTGCAGGGCACCACCTCGACCGCGTAGAGGCTATCCGCGGTCGGCCGGTCGTAGCACTGGCCCGGGGACAGCTCGAAGATGCTCGTCTCCACCGCGGAGACGGCGGGCGTGGGGGTGGAGGTCCCGACGACCTCCTCCGTGGCTCCCGGCCCACCGCACCCGGCGAGCAGGGTTGCGAGGGTGAGTGCCGCCGTCGGGACTGCCAGGGCGCGCGCGGGCCGGGGACGACTCATGCCCCCACTCTACGGAGGCGACCGCAACCGTCCCTTCCCTCGCAGCAACAGCCCTCCCGCGGTGGCTGCCCACGCCATACAGCGCTGCCGCCGCCGGGATCCCGACGACGGCAGCGCACCTGGGCGGTGGGGCTCAGTGCTTGCGCTGGTACTCCTCGATCCACTCGGCGGTCGCCTTCATGCCACCGAAGGTGTAGAAGTGCAGCTTCACGTCGCCGTGGTCCTCGGTCATGGCCGCGTCCAGGGAGGAGATCAGCTTCTCGGGGCCGGCGGTGCCCAGCAGGTTCGTGAGCGAGAAGCCGTACTTCTTGGCGATGCCCGCGGAGGTGGAGACGCCGAAGCGGCTGGCGTAGGTCAGCAGTCGCTTGATGCCGGCCGGGCCGGGCACGCCCACGCGGATCGGCAGCTGGATGCCCCGGCGGCGGACCTCCTCGATCCACCGCACGATCGGGTCGACGTCGAAGCCGAACTGGGTGAGGATCGTGCCGTTGAGCCCCTGCTCCTGCAGCGAGGCGTTCTTGCGCTCCAGGGCGTCCCAGAGCTGGGCGTCGGTGATGTCGGGGTGGCCCTCCGGGTAACCGGCGATCGAGATGTCCGTGAAGCCGTGGTCCTTGAACAGGCCGGACTGGATGACCTCGAGCGAGGAGGCATACGGCCCCATCGGCTCGGACGGGTCTCCGCCGACGGCGAAGGCGTGGGTGGTGCCGACCTGCTCCCGCAGGGCGGTGAGGAACTCGACGAGCTCCGCCTGCGAGGTCAGCCGGCGTGCCGAGATGTGCGGGACCGGGACGAAGCCGAGATCCCTGGCGGCGGTGGAGGCCTTGACGCGCATGGACAGGTCCTCGTTGCCGAGGAAGGTGACGTTGATGCGGGTGCCCTGGGGGATGACGGAGGCGGCATCGCGCAGGGACTCGATGTCCTTGTCCTTGCCGGTCATCTCCAGCGAAGGCTCGGTCATGACGGTCTGGCGACCGGTGGCGGGGGTGGCGTTCATGGCATTTCCTCGGCGGTTCTCGGGTCTGCGGGCGCGACGGCGGCGCCCCGACGGTGGTCTCGATCACACTGCTGGAATCGACCCTAATATAACTATGGCGATAGGTATAGGGGTGGCGCTCAGCCCGAGGCCTTGATGCCCCGATCCGCGTAGGGCGCGGTCCACCGATGGCGCAGGGACGCGACGCGGAACGCGAACACCGCGATCATGGTCAACCCCGCCGTCAGCACGTTGAACCACTCCAGCCACCACAGCAGGGCGGTCAGCGCTGCCCCGAACAGGGCGGGCACCGCGTAGAGGCCCCGCGGGTTGAAGATCTCGGGTACCTCGTTGGCCGTGACGTCCCGCAGCAGCCCGCCGACCACGGCGGTGGTCACGCCCAGCACGACGGCCATGACCGGCGTGATCCCGGCGGCCAGGGCGGTCCGGGTGCCGGTGACGCAGAACAGGGCGAGCCCGGCGGCGTCGAACACCAGCAGGGCGCGGCGCATCCGGTCCTGGCGGATGAGGCGGACGTAGACCAGGGCCGCGGCGAGCAGCGGTGGCAGCAGGTAGAGCGGATCGGAGAAGGAGTTCGGCACGTCCTCGTTGATGATGAGGTCCCGCACCACGCCACCGCCCAACCCGGCGAAGAAGGCCAGGAACATCGATCCGATGATGTCGAAGTGGCGCCGGGCGGCCAGCAGGGACCCGGACACCGCGAAGAAGAACACTCCGAGCAGGTCCAGGACCAGCAGCAGGGTGGGCAACGCGGACTCCAGTTGCTCGACCACCGGGTCCAGCTCGTTCGAGGGGGACGGAATCTCCGGTTCCACGCTCGCCCGCAACAGCGTCAGCGTGATCATCACTGTTCCCGGCGCGCGATCAGACGCCCCGCGCCAGCTCCTCGGCCAGCCCGGTGTAGGAGGCGGGCGTCAACGCCATGAGGCGAGCTTCGGCGTCGGGCCCCAGTCCCAGCCCGGCCACGAACTCGCGCATCCGCGCCCCGTCCACCCGCTGCCCGCGGGTGAGGTCCTTGAGTCGCTCGTAGGGGTTGTCCATGCCCTCGACGCCGGCGATCGCCTGGGCGCGCATCACCGTCTGCACGGCCTCTCCGAGGACCTCCCAGTTCGCGTCCAGGTCCCCGGCGAGCACCGGCTCGGCGACCTTGAGCTGCCTCATGCCCTTGGTGACGTTGGACAGTGCCAGCACCGAGTGCCCCAGGGCCACGCCGATGTTGCGCTGCGAGGTGGAGTCGGTGAGGTCGCGCTGCCAGCGGGACTCCACCAGGGTCGCCCCCAGGGAGTCCAGCAGCGCGTTGGAGAGCTCGAGGTTGGCCTCGGCGTTCTCGAAGCGGATCGGGTTGATCTTGTGCGGCATCGTCGACGAGCCGGTGGCGCCGGCCACTGGGATCTGCGCGAAGTAACCGATCGAGATGTAGCTCCACACGTCCACGCAGAACCCGTGCAGGATCCGGTTGAACCGGGCGACGTCCGCGTACAGCTCGGCCTGCCAGTCGTGCGACTCGATCTGCGTGGTCAGCGGGTTCCAGGTCAGCCCGAGGTGCTCCACGAACGTGCGGGAGACCTCCGGCCAGTCCGCGTCCGGAGCCGCGGCCAGGTGCGCGGCGTAGGTGCCGGTGGCGCCGTTGATCTTGCCCAGGTACTCCTGCTGCTCGATCCGCCGCAGCTGCCGCTCCAGCCGGAACACGAACACGGCCATCTCCTTGCCCAGCGTGGTGGGCGTGGCCGGCTGGCCGTGGGTGCGGGAGAGCATGGGCACGCCCGCCGCGCTCGCGGCCAGCTCGCGGATGGTCCCGACGGCGGCCCGGGCGCCCGGGAGCCAGACGTCCAGCACCGCGTCGCGCACGCCCACGGCGTAGGAGAGGTTGTTGATGTCCTCGGACGTGCAGGCGAAGTGCACCAGCGGGGTCAGGTGGGCCAGCCCGAGGCCCTCGAGCCGGCGGCCGATGTAGTACTCCACGGCCTTGACGTCGTGCACGGTCTTGGCCTCGATCGACCCCAGCTCGTCCACGCCCTCGGGGCCGAAGTCCGTGACGATGGCCCGCAACCCCGCCTCCTGCTCCGGCGTCAGCGGGGACAGTCCCGGCAGGACCTGGCGGTTGGCCAGGTGGATGAACCACTCCACCTCCACGTGGATGCGGTTGCGGTTCAGCGCGGCCTCGGACAGGTGGTCCGCCAGCGGCGCGACGGCGGCGCGGTACCGTCCGTCGAGCGGGCCCAGCGGGATGCCGGCGTCGGCCAGGGACTGGCGGGCCGGCGTCGGGCCCTGTGATGCGGCGGGCGAACCCGCGGGGGTACCGGTGGCGGAGGCGGACTGCGGCGTGGAGGACTCAGGCATGGCCCACATTCTCCCATGCGCCACGGAGCGGACACGGTCTCTGCGCCACCTGCGGGATCGGTCATGCTGTGGACATGGCGAGGAGATCGAGGTTCGGATGGCCCTGGGGACGCAAGGCCGGGAGCGGAACGGCTGGCGCCGAATCCGTGGACGGGTTCTCGGACGGGCTCGTGGACGAGTCGCGGTGGGCCGACGTGCGGGGACTGAGGCTCCACTACCGCGTGGTCGGCCGCCCCGGCGGAACTCCGCTCGTGATGCTCCACGGGCTCCTGGGGCATGCCCGGGAGTGGGACCCGGCGGTGGCGGAACTGGCGGCGGCCCACGAGGTCTGGGTGCTGGACCAGCGCGGGCACGGGCTGAGTGACTGGGCCGAGGACTACGCGCGGTCCACCATGGCCGAGGACCTGATCGCCTGGCTGGAGGCGGTCGGCCTGGAGGAGCCCGTCGTGATCGGGCATTCGATGGGGGCCACCGTGGCCCTGCTGGCCGCGGCGCGTCGGCCTGAGCTCTTCGGGCGACTGGTCATCGCCGACACCGCGCCGAAGACCGCCGACGGCCAGCTCCAGGCCTGGCTGCGCGAGTACCTGCAGGAGCTCGGAACCGCGTCCTACGGCACGGTGGCCGAGGCGCTCACCCTGCGCTCCGGAGGCCCCAGGGCCCGTCCCGAGCTGGCCCGCCGGTCCGTCGAGCAGAGCCTGGTGCGCGGCGACGACGGCCGGTACCGCTGGCGCTTCGACGCCCAGGGGCTGGTCGGATCGCTCGACAGCGTCGACCCGTCCGTGCTGTGGGAGGCCATCGACGCCATCTCCTGCCCGGTGCTGCTGTTGCGCGGTGAGCACAGCCTCGAGCTGTCCCCGGAACTGGCCGAGGAGATGGCGCGACGCCTGGGTGACGCCCGGCTGGGCACGATCGCCGGCGCCGGCCACGACCTCGCGCTCGAGAACCCCGAGGGGGTGGCGCGGGCCGTGCTGGACTACCTCGCGGAGGGCTGAAGGTCCGGGTCGGAGACACGCAGGTTCCCGCCAGCGTTCTCTGATAGACCATCAATCACGGCGTCTTCCCCCGGCGCCAGCGTTTCCTCGAAGGAGAGAGATTCATGACTGCGACTGCAGAGACCACCACCGCGACGTTCGCCGGGCAGCCGGTGAACACCCAGTTCATTGCCGGCCAGTGGCGTGAGGGCCGCTCCGAGAAGGTCAACACGGACACCAACCCGTTCGACGACTCGGTGGTGGC
>JAPFFX010000231.1 GCA_026645375.1 Citricoccus sp. WCRC_4
CGACCGACGGCGCCGCAGACGCCGCCCCCCGGATGGGTTCCGCCCCATGGACGGTGGTGGGCGGGCTCGACGCGCCGTGGTCGATCGCCTTCACGGACCGGGGCACCGCCCTGGTCAGCCAGCGCGACGACGGCACGGTCCTCGAACTGACCGGGGTGGGCACCGAGCAGGCCGGCACGCGCGAGGTCGGCACGATCGACGGGGTGGTCCACCGGGGCGAGGGCGGGCTGCTGGGGCTGGCCGTCCTGGCCGACGGTGGCGGTTCCGGATGGCTCTACGCCTACTCGACCGCTGCCGGGGGCAATCGCATCCAGCGCTTCGCACTCACCGGTGAGGCGGGAGGCCTGGGCCTGGGTCCGGCGCAGACGATCATCGAGGGCCTGCCGGCCTCCAGGATCCACAACGGCGGCCGGATCGCCTTCGGACCCGACGGGATGCTCTACGCCGGGGTCGGCGACGCCGGTGAGCCGGCGCGCGCCCAGGACCCGGAATCCCTGGCGGGGAAGATCCTGCGCCTGTCCCCGGACGGCACGGTGCCCGGGGACAACCCGGACCCCGGTTCCCCGGTCTACAGCTCCGGCCACCGCAACGTGCAGGGCCTGGCGTGGGCCGAGGACGGCACGATGTTCGCCACCGAGTTCGGGCAGCACACCTGGGACGAACTGAACGTGATCGAACCCGGCGGCAACTACGGCTGGCCGGAGGTCGAGGGCATCGCCGGAGGGGGATCCGGCTCCCAGGAGGACTTCATCGACCCGGTCCAGCAGTGGCCCCCGTCCGAGGCCAGTCCGAGCGGGATGGCCGCGCTGGACGGGAGGCTGTACATCGCGAACCTGCGCGGCGAGGTGCTGCGGGCCGTTCCCGTGGCGGATCCCGGTACCTCCACCACCCACTGGTCCGGGGAGTACGGCCGGCTGCGGGATGCCGTCGTGGCCCCGGACGGTGCGCTCTGGGTCCTGACGAACAACACCGACGGGCGTGGTGACCCCTCCGAGGGCGATGACCTGGTCCTCGGGTTCACCCCCGGATCCTGAGGCCCTCAGCGGCCCGCCGCCTCCCGGCCCGCTGGGCCCCTGCGTTCAGGACGCGGCGTTCTTCATCTCCTCGTAGGCGTCCAGGGCGTGCCGGCGGGACTCCTTCAGGTCCACGATGGGCTCGGGGTAGCCGCTGAGGGGTTCCACCGCCTCGGGCACCCACCGGCGCACGTAGACGCCGTCCGGGTCGAAGCGCTCGCGCTGGGTCTCGGGGTTGAACACCCGGAAGTAGGGTGCGGCGTCCGCCCCGCAGCCGGCCACCCACTGCCAGGACACCGGGTTGTTCGCCTCGTCCGCATCCACCAGGGTGTCCCAGAACCACTGTTCCCCGTCCCACCAGGGGTGCAGGAGGTTCTTGGCCAGGAAGCTGCCGACCACGAGCCGCACCCGGTTGTGCACCCAGCCGGACTGCCAGAGCTGGCGCATGCCGGCATCGACGAGGGGCACCCCGGTGCGCCCGCGCTGCCAGGACCGCAGCGCGCCGTCGTCGGGTTCCCAGGGGAAGGCGCGGAATTCCGGGCGCAGCGGCTCGGTCTCCAGCGGCGGGCAGTGGTAGGTGAGGTGCCAGGAGAACTCGCGCCAGTACAATTGGCGCACCCAGGCGCGGCGGTCCTCGTTCGCAGGGTCGCCCAGTGGGGGATGTGCGCTGACGGCGTGTACCAGTTGACGCGGGGAGAGCTCACCGAAGCGCAGGCGCGGCGAGAGCCGGGAGGTGCTGTGGTCATCACCCGGGACGTCCCGCGTGGTGCTGTATCCGGTGACCGATTCCTCCAGGCCGACCAGCGCCTCCCCGGCGGCGGCGCAACCGGGCTCCCAGTGCCGGGCGACGGTGTCCTCCCACCAGCGGGGGTCCTCGTCCAGCAGGTCCAGCTGCTCCAGCGGCACCACGGCGCCGTCCCGGTGCAGCCGATCCAGGCGTCCAGGGAGCTCGGCGGGTGGGACCTGGGGCTCGGGCGCCGGCAGTGGCGCCCCGACCGGCAGGTCCGCGGCGGCCTTCCAGAACGGGGTGAACACCTTGTAGTGACCGCCGGAGCCGGTGCTGACCTCCCACGGTTCCACCAGCAGGGACCCCGGGTGGCTGTGGACCTGCAGCCCGGCGGCTCGGAGGGCGTCCTTCAGGTGGGCGTCCAGGGCACGAGACGCCGGGGCGTAGCGCCGGCTCCACGTCACGGCGGTGGCCTGCAGCCCGGTGGCCACCGCGGGCAGCACCTCGGCGGCGGGCCCGGCGGCGAACACCAGCGCGATGCCCAGTTCGTCGAGCTCGGCCGCGAGCGCCTCGAGGGACCGGTGGGCCCACCAGCGGGTGGCCCCGCCCAGCGGCCGGGGTCCGCGCCCCTCGGTGTCCCGCGCCTCCCGGATCCAGAGCCCGACGACGGTTCCCGCCTCCCGCGCCGCCGTCAGGGCCGGGTGGTCCGTCACGCGCAGGTCATCGCGGAACCAGACGAGCGTCAGCGGACGCACGGAGGCCTGGTCGGGGGACGGTGTGGACGGTGTCTCCGGCATGCGCCCAGCGTACTGGCCGGGCCCGGCGCGGGCGTCGCCCTCAGCTCGGGCCGAGGCGGGCGGTGTCGTCCTCGAAGACCCCGGTCAGCCGGCGTTCCAGTCCCCTGCGCCAGGCCTGCGGCAGCTCCGGGGAGGCCAGCAGGCGCGCGATGCCCTCGCGGTCGCCCCGGTCCACGTTCATGACCCGGTTGATCTCGGCCACGGAGACGGACCCGTCCATCCGGCGGACCAGGGCCATCGGGTCGCCCGCGCGGACCCGGCCGGGTTCGAGGACGCGCAGGTAGTAGCCGGACCGGCCGGTCTGCTGGACGAACCGGGGCAGCTCGCGCATCGCCCACCGGGCCGAGAGCGTGGTGCACGGGCGCCGGGGCTGGCTGACCTGGACGAGGACCTCGCCGACGCGGAACACGTCCCCGGCGTGCACCGCGGCTTCCGGCCAGCCGGTCACGGTCAGGTTCTCGAAGAACCCGCCCTCCGGGATGTGGATGCCCTCGGCCCGCCAGGCTCCGTAGTTCTCCTGCGCGTACGCCAGGAGCGCCTTCTCGGACCCCCCGTGGTGCCTGGTGTCGCCCTGCTCGTCACCGGCCAGCCCCGTGGCCGAGACCGGCACCGGCCCGTCGACGACGCCCTTCGCGGCCGCCGTCGACAGCTCCCGGCCGTTCCACTGCTGACGCTGGACCCGGCCCACGCGCACGGCGACGACGGCGCCCGGGGCGCGCCCGTCGGCCGGCCCGGACTCGGACCCGGACTCGAACGGCGGCTCTGGCTGGTGCGGCGCGTCTCTCACCTGACCATTGTGTCCTGCGGGACCGACGCGGTCGACCGTCACGACGCCAGCGCTACGTATCGTTTGACGATAGATTAGTCTCGACATTCGATCAGAGGAGTCTTCATGCGGACCATCACCCTCCACGCCCTGCGCGGCGTGCTCGCCATCGCCCTGGCGGGCTCGCTGTTCGTCCAGGTGGTCATGGCGCCCCTGCTCTGGGCAGACCTGGCCGGGGTGCCGGACTGGCTGCGGGTCACCCTCGTCGTGCTCGTGGTGCTGGGCATCGTGACCCTGCAGGTCGTGGCGGTCTGCGTCTGGCGGCTGCTGGCCATGGTCCGGAGGGGTACGGTCTTCTCTCCCGCCGCGTTCCGGTACGTGGACACGATCATCGCGGCGATCACCGTGGCGGCGGTCCTGGTCCTCGGGGTCGCCGTGGCGCTGGCCCCGACCACCGCCGCACCCGGGCTGGTCGGCCTGGTCTGTGGCGCGGCACTGGTGGTGGCCGGGGTGGCCCTGGTGGTCTACGTCCAGCGGATGCTCCTGGCCCAGGCCGTGGACCGTGACGCCGAGGCCCGGGCGCTGCGGTCCGAGCTCGACGAGGTGATCTGATGCCCATCGTGGTGGACATCGATGTCATGCTCGCCCGGCGGAAGATGGCCGTGGGCACGTTGGCGGAGCGGGTGGGCATCACCCCGGCGAACCTGGCCGTCCTGAAGAACGGCCGCGCCAAGGCCGTGCGGTTCACGACCCTCGAGGCGCTGTGCGAGGCGCTGGAGTGCCAGCCCGGGGACCTGCTGCGGTGGGAGCCGGAATGAGCCGGGCCGGCACCCGACAGCCGGGCGCGGTGCGCCCACCCGGTGGCTCGGCCCTCGGGTGGTCAGGGGCGGGCCGCCCGTCGTCTCGGGAACCGGAACCGGTCCAGATCGCGGGCCACCCTGACCTCAGCGCCCCCTGCCCGCACCTGGGCTTGCAGACGCAGGGGTTCCAGGTCCCGGTAGCGCGAGGAGAAATGGGTCAGGAGCAGGGTGCGCACGCCACCGGTCGCCGCCAGGGAACCGGCCTGCCCCGCCGTCAGGTGCCGGTAGTCACGGGCCAGGCCTGCCTCGGCGTCGGCGAAGGTGGACTCGGCGACCAGCAGGTCGGCCCGTTCGGCCAGTTCCTCGGCTCCGGCGCACGGGGCAGTGTCCATCACGAGGGCGAACCGCTGGCCGGGGCGGAACTCGCTGACATCCTCCAGGGGCACACCGCGCAGCACGCCGTCCCGCTGCAACCGGCCGACGTCGGGACCGCCGATGCCGGCCGCCGCGAGCCGTTGCGGGGACAGTGTTCGCCCGTCCGGTTCGTCGAGGCGATAACCGAAGGCCTCGATGCGGTGGCGCAGGGGCCGGACCCCCAGCCCGGGAGCCACCTCCCCGGCGGCGCCGTGGGGGTGCAGCCGGAGGTCGAGCCGGCCTGAGGCCAGGGAGACCAACGCCCGGACCACGGGCTCCCCGGACGCCGGGTAGTGCAGGTGCACCGGGTGCTCCACGCCGTCCAGCGCCATGCGGGACAGGACACCGGGCACCCCATAGCAGTGGTCACCGTGGACGTGGGTCAGGCAGATCCGCGTGATCCTGCTGGCCGCCACGCCCGCGAGGGTCATCTGCCGCTGGGTTCCCTCGCCGGGATCGAACAGGAACCCCTCGCCGTCCCACAACAGCAGGTAGCCGTTCTGGTTGCGTTCACGGGTGGGGACCTGGGAGGCGGTGCCGAGGACCACGAGTTCACGCATGCCCCGAGGGTCGCATGGATCGTCCGCCCGGTCATCCCGTGGCGCTCCTGCCGGCCGGGTCCCTTAACGAGTCAGGAGGCGGTCGCAATGACCGCCTCCTGAAGGACTGAGGATCGGTGGGCCCGTATCCCCCCGGGCTTGTTCCACCGTTCCGGTCCATGTGCACCGTCTCATAGGGCTCCTTCAGGTTATCGCCGCGCCCGTTCAGCCGACCAGTAGACCATCGTCCAGACTTCGGCCCCCGGACCGGCACCTTCGGCCAGCTTCGCCCATGTCACGGCCGGGTAACGCCCCGTCACGGTTCGGTCGCGGGGCCAGGACTGTCCCGGCCGAGACGACTGACCAGCGCCTCCAGCGCCCGCGCATACACCACGGACTCCAGGTATCCCTGATGGGTGGCCACCGTGAACTGGTAGGCGCCGCGGACGAATTCCTCCGCCTGCACGTCCATGCCGTCCGCGGGTCCGGAGGAGCCGTAGCGCACGGTGAAACCCAAGGGGTCGTTGGGCCGGTGCAGGTTGGTCCACCGGTCCTGGACGATCCACCACAGGGAGCCCGGGGCCTGCAGGGACGCCGCAGCGCCCGGCAGCCATCGCGCGTCCTGCTCCTCGTCGACCTCGTCGGCCAGTTCGGGCGGCCAGGGGTCGCGGCCGTCGGCCGAGGGCGGCGGGGCGGGAACGATCGAGAGAACCTGCGCGCCCAGCACCTGGGGGAAGAAGCGGGCGAAGTACCGACGCAGCTGCGATCCGTAGCTCAGCAGTCCGATGCGCTGCAGCCGGTCAGCCGTCATGCCGCGGGCGGACAGGTGGAACAGCACGCAGACGGCCAGTACCCCACCCATCGAGTGTGCCGAGAGGATCACGCGCCGGACCCCGTCGGCCGGTTCCTCGAGCCACTCCTCGATCCGGTCGGTGACCTCCGGCACCACGCGCTCGGAGTAGCACGGCGGCCCGAAGGGATGGGCCTGGGTGGGCAGGAAGCACATGAGGTCCCACAGCAGTCCGGCCGGCCGGCTCTGGCCCCGGCCGGACAGGATCGCGATGGCGGCCACCAGCACCACGCCGATCCACAGTCCGACCGTGCCCGTCGCCCGGACCAGGGGCCACCACCCGTCCAGTCCGGGCCAACCGACGAGCCACGCCGCGTTCAGCACCACGGAGACCGCCAGGCCCACCAGGACCCCGGCGGCCAGCCAGGCGGTCATGACCTCCGCGCGGCGCAGCAGCGAGGCGACCCGCCGCGAGATGAAGACCGACCGCGTCGCGGCGCCGATGACCGGAGCCTCCGCCCAGGGGCCGGCGTCGGCGATCAGCCGGTCACGGACCTTCGCCAGCTCGTCGATCGCGCCGGCCTCCCCCGCCCGCCAGGACAGGAGCAGTTGCACGGCCAGCCCTGCCAGGGCGGATCCGGTGAGCACGGTGAAACCCGAGGCGAACAGCAGGTGGATCACCGGCGGTTCATGGCTCCCGAGCGCCCAGGCCGCCAGGATGACCGTGGAGAAGGACAACAGCACGGCGAAGCCGACGGCCAGGGACGAGAACACGAACGGCCCGTGGCCGCCCCAGGCGACGGCATCGTGGTCCTGCTCCGCCACGCCGCGGCGCGACCGCACCAGCAGGACCACCAGCAGGACGGCCAGGCCCAGGGTCACCAGCACGGTGGCCAGCCCCCCGCCACGGTTGCCGGCCATCGCGGGGTCGTCTGCCGCCACCCCTGCCAGGCCGGGGCGACCGGCCGGTCGGCCGTCCGCCAGCGAGCACACGATCGCCGCCACCAGCACCAGGACCCCCGCGGCGAGCAGGATCCGGTGGCCGGGCGGGGCGTGGGTGCGCGGATCGTGGGCCTGGGAGTTCAGGATGCGGACCCCGACGACGGCGGTCACCGACAGTCCCACGGCCAGCAACACGATCCAGGCCACGTCCATCGCGCCGGGGTCCATCGGGCCGGGATCCATCGACCCTCCGGACCGCCGTGCCCCGGCCACCAGCGCATCGACCCTGGCCAGCGCCGCGATCGATCCGGTCCAGGCGAACGCCCCGGCGATGTGCAGCAGGCCCAGGAACCGCATGCCCGCGCCGACCCGCCACAGTCCGCTGCGGGCCAGGACGTGGCTGGGGGTGTTCCGGCCGCCGGCGTGCTCGCCGGTGTCCTCGTGGTCGGCCGGCGCGGTCGCCGCCACCGGGTGCGCCGGGGTCACCGGTACGGTGCACGGTGGCCCGGGCAGGTACCGGGTGCGCGCCAGGGTGGACATCAGCGCGATGACACCCAGGGCCAGGACGGGCAGGGTCGTCAGCACGGCCGCCCGGGCACCGGGGGGCCAGCCCGCCAGCGCGTCGCGGATGAACCCGCCCTGCCCGGCGGCGGCCATGTCCAGGGCGACGGTGGCCGCCGTACTGACGAAGAGCAGCGTCAGGGCCAGGCCGAGCAATCGCACGGTGCCGGCCAGTCGGCCCTCGCCGATGACCTCGGGCAGCGGGCACCCTGCCGTGACGGGCGGACTGGCGCCGGTCGGGGCCGACGTCGGGCCCTTGCCGAGCTGGTGCCGGGACCAGTACGCGGTGTTGGCCAGCCCGAAGGGAGCCAGGGTGAACCAGACGGCGCGCACCAGGCTGTCCCCCAGCCGCCCGAGGGCCGGGAACCCCGTGAACCGGGCCAGCCGGCCCCAGGAGTAGGCCTCGACGCGGTGACCGGACTCCGAGGCGCGGTCGATGGAGAACCCGGCCAGCTGGTCACCGCGGGTGCGCTGGACGTTGGCCGGGATGGCCCGGAGCATGAGGTGGGACGGAGTGTTCCGGATCCCGTGGATGCGCAGCTCCAGCAGTCCCGGATCCAGGTGCGGCATGGTCCCATCGTCCCCTGTGGGCGGCTGGATGGGAACGGCCGCCGGACGATGACCTTCGCCCTGTTCCTGTGCTGCGCGGAACCCGGGTCCTCAGGGTCTCGTCAGGGTGGCCGGTACGCCGGCGAGGCGGACAGCGGCGTGGACGAGCGCATCGGTCATGAGGGCCAGGGCGTCCAGGTTGACGTTGCGGAGGTCGTCCCCGGGCTTGTGGTAATGAGGGTCACACTTCTCCT
>JAPFFX010000278.1 GCA_026645375.1 Citricoccus sp. WCRC_4
CGTGAAGGCGATCGACCACGGCGCGTCGAGCCCGCCCACCACCGTCCATGGGGCGGAACCCATCCGGGGGGCGGCGTCTGCGGCGCCGTCGGTCGACGGGGCGTCACCGCCGGCGGCCGGCGGGCTGGGGCTGCCGGCCGGGGTCGGGGTCTCGCCGGTGCCGCCGCCGGATGCACCACAGCCGGCCAGCAGTGCGATGGCGGCCAGCCCGAGTGCGCAGCGGGAGATCCTCCGGTGACGCCTCATGGGTTCAGACGACCCGCCGTTCCTGGGTGACGAACGCATGGGAGGTCGAGAAGTCGATGAACTTGGCCTCGTCCTCGATGAGCCGTCCGGCGGCCCTCTCCCCGTCCGGGCTCGAGAGCGCGGCCACGAGGTCCTCGAGGGAGTCCCACCAGAGCTCGTCCGTGCCGTCCGGAGGCGTCTCCAGGGACATGCCGCGGGCCTTGGCGAACGCGGCGTTGACGGGCGTGTCCAGCGGGCGGCTCTGGACGTACTTGACGAAGCCGAGCACCGACTGGAGCTCCCTCATGAGGTCGGCGTGCTCCCGGGACCAGTACTCCTGGAACTCCTCGGGAGTCAGTTCGGGGCGTCGGCGGGCCACGTACACGAGCTTGACGGCCATCTGGGTCCTCCTGGTCGATGCGGCGTGCGATGGACGATCCTCGGTCCGATGATCCCCGCTGTGCCACCGCCGCCGGTAGGTTTCGGGCGCGCGGTCAGTGGCTCCCGGACGGAGGCAGCACCCCCTGCCCTGCGAGATGGCCGTACCGTGACCACGGCTGTCGCGGGCGGTGACCCGTCCACCTGGGTCCGGCCGGATCCTCATCGCGGGGGAGCGGGGTGCCGGTGCCCGCTGCCCCGGCCGAGTTCCCAGGCGTCCCGGTCGCGGACGTCCTCGGCGTGGTCGACGGGCAGCGCCTGGCCGGTGGCCGACGTCGCGGTCTCGACCTCCGCGATCAGGGAGGCGAACCACGCGGTGTACCGAGGGTGGACCGGTTCCGGATCCGGGTTCCCGACGTGGTCCAGGATGATGGCCGCCGCTTCGGTGGGGGTGGTGCCGGCGGTGACCTCGCGCCCGTCGACCATGGCCCGGTCGGCCGTGGAGTAGTGGAGCACTCGCGTCCCGTCCCGAGGGGTGTCGAAGGGAGTCGGGTCACCTGGCCTGAGGTTCTCCGCCGTCGTGATCGCGATCCGCCAGTGCGTTCCGGAGGGGCTCATGCCGGGCTGGAGCCGCAACTGCTGGTAACCGCGCCGGTACAGCTCACGCAATCCCTGCAGCACGCGCAGCGGCGTGCTGACCCCGAGTGCGGTCTGGACGGCCTGGAGGGCCCGGGCCCCGTGTGCCACGAGGTAGGCCTCCCGGACGTCGGTACGTGCCAGGGCGATGGTGTCGACGGCGGTGCGGACCGCGTCGTGGAAGGGCCAGCCGAAGATGCCGGAGCTGAGTACCGGGAAGGCCACGGTGCGGGCGCCGAGGGAGTCGGCCACCTCCAGGGCGCGGCGGTAGCCGGAGACGAGCAGGGCCCGGTCCCTCTGGCCGGCCCGGTGGTTGGGTCCGACCGCGTGGATGACCCAGCGGGCCGGCAGGTTCCCGGCCGTGGTCCAGGCGGCGTCCCCCGTGCCGAGCCCATGGGGGTACCAGAGCCCGGTCTCGGCCAGGAGGCCCGGCCCCCCGGCGGCGTGGACGGCACCGTTGACACCGGCCCCACCGCCCAGGGAGGTGTTGGCCGCATTGACGATCGCGTCCACGGCCAGGCGGGTGATGTCGCCCTCGACGGGAATGATGGCCGGCATGGGGCCAGTATCGCCAGGGCCGGTGGCACCTGGCGAGGACGTGGCTCCCGACGGCGGCCGGTGCACCCCGGCCTCCGCTCACCGGCGAGGGGTGGGCCGCAGTGCAGGACGCGGCGTTCGAGGTGGGTCAGGAGGCGGCCGGCGCCTGTACCCCGCGGTCGGTGCTGCGGCCGCCGTGGCCCTGCGCGATGATGATGACCTGCAGGATGGCGGCCACGGCGGCGGCGATGCCGAAGGCGACGAAGAGCGAGCCGGCCCCGTAGCCGTTGTTCAGCAGGAACCCGGCCACGAGCGGGGCCGTCACGGCGCCGAGGCGGCCGACGCCGAGGGCCCAGCCCAGGGCGGTACCGCGCAGGTAACCGGGGTAGTGGTTGCTGACCGCGGCGATGATCAGGCACTGGGTGCCATGGGTCCCCACGCCGGCGACCATGAGGATGACATACACGAGCCACACCGGCGGGGAGAACAGCAGGGCCAGCAGGGCCACGCCGGCCAGGGCCGCGGCGACCACGCCGGACTTCACGGCGCCGTACCGGTCGCCGGCCCAGGCGGTGATGATGGAACCCATGACCGCACCGATGTTCAGGGACAGCGAGAAGGTCAGCGCCGAGCCGAGGTTGTAGCCGAGGGACTCCATGGCCCGCGGCAGCCAGGTGCCCAGGCCGTACCAGGCGAAGAGGGTCGCCAGGGTGGCCAGGGCGAACATGATCGAGACCAGCAGGTAGGGCTGGCGCAGCAGCCCGGCGTAGCCGCCGACCCGCTCGGGGGACGCCGATCCCGCGATCGCGGCAGGGCCCTTCCGGGCGCGGTCCTCCGAGGCGAGGGTCTCGGGCAGGTAGACGAAGCCCAGCGGGACCACGATCACGAGGGCGACGGCGGCGACCAGGAACATGGACGGCCAGCCCAGGGCGGGGATCATCGGGATGCCGATCAGGGCGGCCAGGGAGCCTCCGATCGGCACGCCGGACATCATCAGCGTGGCGATGGAGGAGCGCCAGCGGCCGGGGACCAGTTCGGCCACCATCGCGTTGGCGGAGGGCACGAGCCCGCCCAGCCCGATGCCCGCCACGAGGCGGAAGGCGCCGAAGACCCAGGCGCTGGGGGCGAACGCGCAGAGGATGGTGAAGACGGAGAAGGTGATCGCGCACGCCAGGATGGTGCGACGCCGGCCCAGGGCGTCGGCCAGGCGGCCGGCGAACAGGGCGCCGATCATCATGCCCACGAAGGCCATCGAGCCCACGACGCCCAGCCCGGCGTCCGTCAGGCCCCAGTCCGTGTCGTTCACCAGGGAGGTCTGGACCGTGCCGAAGACGATCAGGTCATAACCGTCGAACACCACCAGCAGCCAGCAGACGAGGACGGCGATGGTCGCCTGGCGTCGCGTCAGCGTGCCCGGGGTGCGAGGAGCGGTGGGAGACGTCCTTCCGCCACGGGCGGGGTGCGACGTGTCAGGGGTGGGCTGGATCATAGGGTCCACTGTGAGGTAGATGACGCTTCAAATGCCAGAATGATCTGCTGTGCAGAAGAATACGCCGCTCCGGCAGAAACCGAACTACCCCGTCGAGTCCGTGGACCACGCGCTGGCCCTGATGGAGATGGTCCGCGACTACGGCAGGGTGCGCCTGAGCGTGGCCGCAGGCCTGCTCGGCGTCTCCGTGTCCACGGCGCACCGGCTCATGGCGATGCTGGTCTACCGGGGGTACGCGGTCCAGGACGCCTCCCGCCGCTACGTGCCGGGACCCGCCATGGGGCTGCCGCCGGCCGGGGCATCCTGGACGGTCGAGGTCCGGCGGCGGGCCCACCCCCACCTCGAAGACCTGGCGCGCGCCACCGGTGAGACCACCAACCTGCTGGTGCTGGCGGGCACCGAGGCGCGGTTCATGGCCTCCGTCGAGGGGCACCGCCCGGTGCGGGTGGGGGACCGGCAGGGCGTCGTGCTGCCCGCGGCCGGGGCCTCCGCCGGCAAGGCGATGCTGGCCGCACTGGATCCGGCCGACGTCGAGCGGGTGTACCGGCGCCGGGCCGAGCAGGACGGGATTGCCTTCGATGCGCGCGCGCACGCCAAGCTCGCCACCGAACTGGACGCCGTGCGCCACCGCGGCTTCGCCTCGAACGACGAGGGCACGGAGGAGGGCATCAGCGCCGTGGGCATGGCGATCCGGGATGGCTCAGGCGCCGCCGTCGCCGGACTGAGCGTGGCGGTGCCTCACCAGCGGTACCGCCACGCCCTCGAGACCGGCCTGGTCGATGAGGTGAGCCGCGCGCGGGAGGCGATCGAGGCGGACCTCGCCGATTTCACCGTCTCAGGCTAGGTGGGGTCACTCGCCGCGGGGTGTCGTGCGACCCGCCCCACAGGCGGCCGGCGTCAGTCCGTCCAGTACTGCCCGTTGGCCGCGCGGACGTATCCGGGGAGCCGGAACAGGTCGATGAGCACGAGCAGGAGCACCAGGGCGCCGAACAGGAACCCGATGCCCCAGGACGCACTGGCCAGCCCCACCACGGTGAGCACCGCGTAGGCGACCCCTGGGCCGAGATGCCCCAGGTAGAAGCGGTGCGCGCCGAGCAGCCCGAGCAGGATGCACAGCACGTAGGCGACCCCGAGGCTCCTCGGGGCAGCCGGCGTCTCACGCGCCACGCGGTACCAGGGCCAGCACGCGGGCCGGGCTGCCGCTGCCGCCCACGATCGGCAGGGGCGCCACGACCACGACGGCCCCGCGGGCCGGCAGCCGGGAGAGGTTCTGCAGCGAGGTGATCCCGTACTTGTCCGAACCCATCAGGTGGTAGTGCACCGGGAAGGGCGGCTCGAGCGCGGCGGCGCTTCCGGCGTCGATCCCCACCGTCTCCACGCCGAAGCCGGCGATGTCCGTGCCGGCCAGCCACTCGGCGCAGGCCGCGGACACCCCGGGGGTGTGGGACCCGGTCTCATCGGCGTTGAGGAACGCGGCCCGGTCCTGGGCGTACTGGTCCCAGCCGGTGCGGTACAGGACCCAGCCGCCCGCGGGCAGGGGACCGTGCTCGGCCTCCCAGGCCCGCACGTGCTCCACCTCGAGCAGGAAGTCGGGATCGGCGGCGGCCTCGGCGGAGAAGTCCAGGACCACGGCGGGGCCGATCAGCCGGGGCAGCGGGATGTCCGCCACGTCGTGGCTGTCCCGGCCGGAGATCCAGTGGATCGGGGCGTCGATGTGCGTGCCGATGTGCTCGCCGGTGTGGATGTTGGCGTGGCGCCAGAACGGGCCGGGCTCGTCGTAGGCGCTGACGGTCTCCAGGGAGAAGTCGATGAGGTTCGCGAACGGCTCCGGCAGCTCCAGGGTGGGGGTGGCGCTGCTCAACCGGTTCGTGAGGTCCACGATCTCCACCGACCCGGTGGCCAGGGCCGTGAGCAGGCCGTCGAGGGCGCCGGCAGGGACAGGGGATCGGGGAGTGTCGACGGTCATGAGGACATAACATCACGACGGAGGACCGGACCAGAGCAATGGAGGAAACATGACCCGAACCGTGGCGGACGTCGTCGGACAGGCACTGGCGGCCCTCGGGGCCGGGCACGTCTTCGGGGTGGTCGGCTCCGGGAACTTCGTGGTGACCAATGCCCTGCGCCGGGCAGGGGTGCCGTTCACCGCCGCCCGGCACGAGGGCGGCGCCGCCACCATGGCCGACGCCTACGGCCGGATGTCCGGACGGGTCGGGATCGTCTCCACCCACCAGGGCTGCGGCCTGACGAACGCGGTGACCGGGATCGGCGAGGCCGCCAAGTCCCGCACCCCGATGATCGTGCTGACCGCCGACGCCGCAGGTTCCGCCGTGCGGTCCAACTTCAGGATCGACCAGGACGAGCTCGCCCGCAGCGTCGGTGCGGTCCCCGAGCGGGTCCATTCCCCGGCCAGCGCCGTCGCGGACACGGTCCGCGCCTACCGCACGGCCGTGAACGAACGGCGCACCGTGGTGCTGTCCCTGCCCACGGACGTCCAGTCCCAGCCGGCCCCCGGCACGCGGCATTCCGGGCACGACGTCGGTCCGTTGTCTCCCCAGGTCCCCGTCCGGCCCGGTGCCGCCGCGGTCGAGGAACTGGCCGGGCTCATCCGCGCCGCCCAGCGCCCGGTCTTCATCGCCGGCCGGGGCGGCCGCGGGGCCGGACCGCAGATCGCGGCCCTCGCCGAGGCGACCGGCGCGCTGCTGGCGACCTCCGCCGTCGCGCACGGACTGTTCGAGGGCAACCCGTACAGCCTGGGCATCTCCGGCGGTTTCTCCTCCCCGTTCACGGCGGAGATGATCGCCGGGGCCGACCTGGTCATCGGCTGGGGCTGCGCGCTGAACATGTGGA
>JAPFFX010000284.1 GCA_026645375.1 Citricoccus sp. WCRC_4
GCGGTCCTGGCGGGTCCGTGGACCCGGTCGGCTGCCTACCGGCGGCTGCCGGCCGTGTCGAGGTCGCGAGTGACGTTGAGGCTGGACTCCGGGTGCCCCTCCACCGCCTGCTCGGCGATGGTCGGCGACTCGTACGGGTCGAAGCCGCGCTCCCGGGCGTCCGCGTCGGGCTCAGCGGCGGGTGCGGCCTCGGCCGCCCCGTGGCCGGCCACCAGGGCCTCGTCGAACGCCAGCCGGCCGGAGAGCACCTGCCGCGCGCGGTCGGCGTCGAACTCGCCGACCCACTTGCCGATCAGCATCGTCGCCACGGCGTTGCCCGTGAAGTTGGTCAGCGCCCGGGCCTCGGACATGAACTTGTCGATGCCCACGATCACGCCCATCCCGCCCAGCAGCGCCGGGCTGTGGGACTGCAGGCCGGCGGCCAGGGTGGCCAGGCCGGCGCCGGTCACGCCGGCGGCACCCTTGGAGGCGATGATCATGAAGACCAGCAGGCCGATCTGCTCGCCCAGGCTCATCTCCAGGCCCATGGCGTTGGAGACGAACAGGGCGGCCATGGTCAGGTAGATGGCGGTGCCGTCGAGGTTGAACGAGTACCCGGTCGGGACGGTCACCCCGACCACGGGCTTGGACACCCCGGCGTACTCCATCTTGGCGATCAGCCGTGGCAGGGCCGACTCGGAGGAGGAGGTGGCGAAGATCAGCAGGTATTCCCGGCCCAGGTACTTCATCAGGGAGAAGATGTTCACCCCGGTGACGATCTTCAGCAGGGTGCCGAGCACCAGGACGATGAACAGGATGCAGGTGGCGTAGAACGCCCCCATCAGCAGCGCCATGGCGCCGATGGCGGACCAGCCGGTGGAACCGACGACGGCGGCGATGGCACCGAAGGCGCCGATGGGCGCGACCCACATGATCATCATCAGGATCCGGAACACCACGCCCTGGACGAGGGAGAGGATGTTCAGCAGCGGCTTGCCGGCCTCGCCCATCTTCTGCAGGGCGAACCCGACCAGCAGGGCCACGAACAGCACCGGCAGCACCGGCACGGAGTCCGGGATGATCTCCAGCACGAAGGCGACGGTCGGGTCCAGTTCGGCCTTGGCGGCAGGGTCGTAGGGGGTCAGCGCCAGGCCCTCGCCCGGGTGGATGAGGTTGCCGACCACCAGGCCGAGGCCCAGGGCGAAGGTGGACATGATGACGAAGTACAGCAGGGCCATGCCGCCGACCTTGCCGACGGTGGCGGCCTTGGCGATGGATCCGATGCCCAGCACGATGGTGCAGAAGATGACGGGGCCGATCATCATCTTGATCAGGGAGACGAAGCCGTCGCCGAGGGGCTTGAGGGACTTGCCGAACTCGGGGAACAGCAGGCCCACGGCGGCACCCAGGACCACCGAGGCGATCACGGAGATGTAGAGCCAGTGGGTCCGGTCCTTGGTCTTCTTCGCCACGGTGCGCTCTGCGCGCGGGGCGGTGGTGGTCTCTGCCATGGTGGTCCTTGCTGCGATGGTGGATCGGGATGTGATGATGGTGGCGGGCACCGGTGGTGCCGGGTGCGACGCCACCGGGTCTGCGGTCAGTGATGATCCTCGCCCCGTACTGTGGGGACCGTCACGATTGCGGTCATAAAGTTCATGACGCCGCTCACAGATCCGGGAGGTGATCATGCGCCGGTGGAGCATCGCCCGGCGGCTCGCCGTGGCCCAGTTGGCGGGGCTGTTCGTCATCGCGGTCCTCGCGATCGGCGTGAGCTACCTGCAGACCCGGCAGACCTTCTACGCGCTGGAGCGTGAGCACGTGGTCGCCACCGCGCAACTGATCGCGGACGAGAGCCGGGTCCGTGAGGGATTCGCCGCCGCGGACCCCTCGGCGGCCCTGCAACCCCTGACCCTGGAGCTGCCCGGCCAGGCCGACGTGGACTGGGTGACGTTCTTCGGCACGGATGCCACGCGGGTGGCCCACCGGGACCCGGCCCTGCAGGGCACGTACTTCCCCGGTGACCTCTCCGCGGTCCGGGCGGGAGGGGTCAGCGTGGACACCGTCGCGACGGGCCCGGCCGGCCTGTCGCTGCGTGCCCTGGCCCCGGTGATGTCCCCTGAAGACGACGGAACGGTCATCGGGGTCGTCGGCGTGGGCCAACGTGTCCCGGAACTGGACATCGCCGTGTCCGCGCAGGTGCCCAGGATCCTCGTGGTCACCGGGGTCCTGGCCGCGCTCGCGCTGACCGGATCGGCGCTCCTGGGCCGGTACATCTCCCGGACCACCCACGGGCTCGGGCCCGAGGAGATGGCCGCACGCTTCGCGGTGCTGGACACCGCACTGCACAACGTCTCGGAGGGCATGGTCCTGGTCTCGCCCACGAGGCACCTGACGCTGTACAACGACCGCGCCGCCGAGTTGCTGGACCTGCCCCCGTCCGGGGAGGCCGGGGTGTGCGGCGATCGACCGCCGAACGTGGCGGACCTCGGCCTGCCCGCGCCGCTCTCCGCCCTGCTGGGTTCGGGACGGCAGGCCCGGGACGAGCTGTATGCCGTGGGCGAGCGGATCCTCGTGGTGAACCAGCGCCCCGCCCGCCCGGGGACCACGCCCACGGCACGGCCCTGGGCCCCGTCGCGGCGCAGGCCGTCCGGGATGCCGGCGCCGGGCCCCGGAACGGTGGTCACGCTCTACGACCGCACCGAGGTCCAGGAGATGAACCGGGAGCTGGAGACCACCCGGTCCCTCACCGACGCCCTGCGCTCGCAGACCCACGAGCATGCCAACCGGCTGCACACCCTCTACTCGCTGCTCGAGCTCGGCCGCCCGGAGCAGGCCCGCGAGCTGATCGAGCAGACCCTGGACGCCCGGGGCACCGGTGCGGGCCTCGCCACGACCGCCGAGGCCGAGCCCGCGCTGGACGCGCTGATGATCGCCAAGGCCTCCCAGGCCCGCGAGCGCGGGGTCACGATGGACCACCGCAATGAGGTCGACTCCCCCACCGGCGTCCCGGCCCAGGACCTCGTCACCCTCATGGGCAACCTGCTGGACAACGCGATCGACGCGGCCGCCGACCCGGCCCTGGACCCGGAGGACCGCTGGGTGGACGCCGAGGCCCGCCTCGAGGGACGCTGGCTCGTCCTCCAGGTGGCCGACGGCGGCCCGGGGCCCTCCGCGCAGGACCGCGAGCGGATCTTCGAGCTGGGCTGGTCGACGAAACCGGCCGGGCCCGCCGGCCGCGGCGTGGGGCTGGCCCTGGTCCGTCAGACCGCCCGGCGGCTCGGCGGGACCGTGGACCTGGCCCAGGACTCCGGGACCGTGTTCACCGTGGAGCTGCCCCTGGGCATCCCGGACCGCGGCCTGCGGGCCCCGAGGGACGCCGAGCGCCAGGAGAGGATCGACGGACATGCGTGACTACCGGGTGCTGGTCCTCGAGGACGAACAGCTCACGGCGGACACCTACGTGGAGTACCTGGCCCGCACCGGCGGCTTCGAGGTGGTCCATGTCTCGCCCACCGCCCGCGACGCGCTGGGCTTCCTGGCCGATCAGATGCGCCGGGGCGGCTCCTTCGGCATCGACGTGGTCCTGCTGGACATGAACCTGCCGGACGGCCACGGTCTCGACGTACTGCGGCAGATGCGCACGGCCGGTTTCACGGGCGGTGTACTGGCGCTGACCGCCTCGACGGAACTGCCCACCATCCGCCGGGCGGTGGCCCTGGGCGTGGTGCAATACCTGGTCAAGCCGTTCGGCTACCAGCAGTTCGCGGAGCGGATGCGGGCGTTCCGCGAGCTGGCGGCCGAGTTCGCCGGCGCCGGCACCGCACCGGGCCAGGACGTGGTGGACCGCGCCTTCCCGCTGTCCCGGCCCGCCGGTCCGCCGGAACTGCCCAAGGGGCTGACGGAGCAGACCCTGGACGCCGTCGTCGCGCTGCTGCGGGGCGCCGCCGCGGAGGCGCTGAGCGCGGGCGAGGTGGGGAACGCCGTCGGGACCTCCCGGGTCACCGCGCGGAGGTACCTGGAGCACCTCTATCGGGTGGGGATGGTCGAACGGTCCCCGCGGTACGGCACCCCGGGCCGGCCGGAGAACGAGTACCGGTGGACCGGGCCGGGAGGCTGAGCCGGTCCCGGCCCGCTCACCGGGCGGCGTCCGCGATCAGTCCGGCCAGTTCCCGGGGCCGGGACCACATCGGCCAGTGCCCGGTCGGCAGGTCCACGTAGCGCAGGTTGCGGTAGTGCGGCAGGGCGGACAGGAAGGGGACACCCTGCCCGGCATGGGAGCGGTACTCCTCGGCGCTGTACTCCGTGCAGACCACGGTGGAGGCCACGTCATGGCGTCGGTCGTCCGAGAGCCGGACGGCAGTGGTCAGCACGGTCGCCGCCTCCGGGACGGCGCGCTCGCGGAAGGTCTCCAGCTGCTGCTCCGTCAGGTCGCGCATCGCTCCCCCCTCCTGTTCCTGGGCCCACGCGTCCTCCAGCCGGTACCACTCGGCGGTGAGCCCGGGGTCCATGGCGTACCCGTCGGGCACCGGGGCGGTGTCGACCCACACGGCGTGGTCCACCAGTCCGGGGTGCTGGTCGATCAGCAGGGTCGCGGCGATGGCCGCCCCGCTGTGCACCACGAGCACGCGGCGTCCGGCCGGACGGTCCAGGGCCGCCCGGATCGCGTCGGCCTGGTCCTGCGGCCCCTCGGCCGTGGTCCCGCGCCCGGGCAGGGTCGGGGTGGCCACCGCGAGGCCCCGGCCGTCCAGGTAGGACCGGACGTCGTCCCACGCCCACTCTCCCAGCCAGAACCCGGGCACCAGCACGATCTGCGGCGGACTCGTCATGGGCGCAGTCTGGCACGGCCCCGGCCCCAGCACCACGACGGGGGCACCGGTGCGGGCTCCGGACGTCCCGGTCAGGCGCGCAACTGGCGCGTGATCCGGTCCAGCACGGAACGGTCCTCGATCGTGGAGGGCACCACGTAGTCCTCGCCGTCCGCGATCTGGCGCATCGTCTTGCGCAGGATCTTGCCGGAACGGGTCTTGGGCAGGGCCTCGACGACGGCGACCTGGCGGAAGTCGGCGACCGCGCCGATGGTCCCCCGCACCGTGGCCCGCAACTCCGCCAGCAGCTCCTCCGGGTCCTCGGGCACCTCGACCCCGGACTTCAGCACCACGTATCCCGCGGCCCGCTGGCCCTTGAGCGGGTCGGCCAGGCCGATCACCGCGCATTCGGCAACCGCCGGATGGGCGGCGAGTGCCTGTTCCAGCGCACCCGTGGACAACCGGTGGCCGGCCACGTTGATGACGTCATCGGTGCGGCCCATCACGAACAGGTAGCCGTCCTCGTCGATGAGGCCGGAGTCCCCCGTGGCGTAGTGACCGGGGAAGGCGCTGAGATAGGAGTCGATGAAGCGCTGGTCGTTGCCCCAGAGGGTGACCAGCGTGCCCGGGGGCAGCGGCAGGCGCAGGCAGATGTTGCCCTCGGTCCCGGCCGGCACCGGTTCGCCCGCACCGTCCAGGACCTCCACGGCGTAGCCCGGCGAGGGCCGGGTGCAGGAGCCGATCTTCACGGGCAGTTCCTGCAGTCCGACCGGGTTCGCCCCGATCGGCCACCCGGTCTCGGTCTGCCACCAGTTGTCGATGACGGGGATCTCCAGCAGGTCCCCGATCCAGCGCTGGGTCTCCGGGTCCAGCCGCTCCCCGGCGGCGAACAGGACCTTCAGCCCGGACAGGTCGTGGTCGGCGGCCAGGGCTCCCTCGGGGTCCACCTTGCGGATCGCGCGCAGCGCGGTGGGGGCGGTGAACAGCGAGCGCACGCCGTGCTGCGCGGCCACCCGCCAGAACGCGCCGGCGTCCGGGGTGCCCACCGGCTTGCCCTCGTAGAGCACCGAGGTGGCCCCCACGAGCAGGGGCGCGTAGACGATGTAGGAGTGCCCGACGACCCAGCCGACATCGGAGGCGGTGAACATCACCTGGCCGGGGCCGACGTCGTAGATGTTGGCCATGGTCCAGGCCAGGGCGACCGCGTGCCCGCCGTGATCCCTCACCACGCCCTTCGGCGAGCCGGTGGTGCCCGAGGTGTACAGGACGTACAGCGGGTCCGTGGCGGCGACCTCGACCGGCCCGGCGGGCAGTGCGGTGGACACCGCCTCGTCCCAGTCCACCCAGCGGGTGCCCTCGGTCCCGGACGCGACGTCGGCCGGGGTGGTGGCGAACCCGTCCCGGCGCCGCGCGACGACGGCGTCCACCCGGTGGCCGGCCAGGGACAGGGCCTCGGCGACGGCCGGCAGGTACTCGACCCTGCGGCTGGGCTCGATGCCGCCGGAGGAGGTGACGATGACCTTGGGCCGGGCGTCGTCGATGCGGGTGGCCAGTTCCTTCGGCGCGAAGCCGCCGAAGACCACGGAGTGCACCGCTCCGAGCCGGGCGCACGCCAGCATGGCGACCGGGGCCTCCGGCGTCATCGGCAGGTAGATGACCACCCGGTCCCCCCGGCCGACGCCCAGCTCCCGCAGCACCCCTGCGAAGGTGGCCACCCGGTCGGTGAGCTCGGCGTAGCTGATGTGCTCCACGGTGCCGAGTACGGCCGAGTCGTAGATGATGGCGGTCCGTTCCCCGTGACCGGCGGCCACGTGCCGGTCCAGGCAGTTCGCGGCGGTGTTGAGGGTGCCGTCCGGGAACCACCGGTACATCGGGGCCGCGGCACCGTCCAGCGCCCGGGTGGGTGGACGGGTCCAGTCGACGGCGCGCGCGGCCTCGAGCCAGAAGCCCTCCGGGTCGTCGATGGATCGCCGGTAGACCTCGGCGTAGTCGTGGGGTGGCCCGGTGGTGGCGTGCGCTGCTGGGGTCATGGGCACAAGATATGGCCCGGGCCACTCTCCCGTCTAGAGTCTGTATACGCTTGCTTCGCGATTCGGCAGGAATGTGGGCCGATTCGCCCGCTGTCGGCGATCTGTGTATACACTGGTGCCGTGCGAGCCAGTGAACGTGCGTACCGGTCCCTGCGGCAGGACATCATCGATGGACACCTGCCGCCCGGGGCCGTGCTCGGCGAGGTCGAGCAGTCCGAACGCCTCGGGCTCTCCCGAACGCCCCTGCGCGAGGCCATCGGACGGCTGGTGGCGGAGGGGCTGGCAGAGCCCTCCACTGGACGCGGTGTCGTCGTCACCAAGGTCTCCCTCGCGGAGGCCGGCCTGCTCTTCGACCTCAGGACCGTCCTCGAGGGCCTGGCCGCCCGCCGCGCTGCCGAGCATGCCGACGCAGCGCTCTTCGGGGACCTGGCCGACCGGTTCGAGGCGGCGACCGAACCGTTGCGGGGCGGTGCCGACCCCACGGAGTACTACGCCCTCACCGAGGAACTCGATGCCGCCGTCGATGACGCCTGTGCCAACCCCTACCTGGCGCAGCACCTGCGCGGACTGCGGGTGCACCTGACGCGCCTGCGCCGGTTCTCCCGCAAGGACCCCGCGCGGCTGGCCGCGTCCGCGACGGAACACGCCGCGATCGCCCACGCCCTGGCCGCGCGGAACCCGGAGCTGGCCGCGGCCACCACCACCATGCACCTCCAGCACGCACTGGCCCACCTGCAGTCACACCAGGAGACCGCCGGGACGGCGCCCACGGACCCCCGATCCGGCACCCGCCCGGGACACGAGACCCAACACGACCATGACACCGTCACGACCTGAGGAGAGAACCCCATGATCAACCACGACGTCCGCGTCTACCGTTCCGAGGAGAACCTGGACCGCAAGGACCAGCTGGCCTGGAAGATGGCCGAGGTCGCCACCGACCCGGTCGGCATCGACCCCGAGGTCGAGGAGATGGTCATCAACCGGATCATCGACAACGCCTCCGTGGCGATCGCCTCCCTGAACCGCGGTCCCATCGTCGCGGCCCGGGCCCAGGCCCTGGCCCACGCACCGTCCACCGGGGGCACCGGCGCCTCCGTCTTCGGCATCACCGAGAGGGTCTCCCCCGAGTGGGCGGCCTGGGCCAACGGGGTGGCCGTGCGCGAACTGGACTACCACGACACGTTCCTGGCCGCCGAGTACTCCCACCCCGGTGACAACATCCCGGCCATCCTGGCCGTGGCCCAGCACCGCGGGTCCACCGGCGCGGACCTGATCCGCGGCATCGCCACCGGTTATGAGCTGCAGGTGGACCTCGTCAAGGCGATCTGCCTGCACAAGCACAAGATCGACCATGTCGCCCACCTCGGCCCCTCCGCCGCGGCCGGCATCGGCACCCTGCTCGGCCTCGACACGGAGACGATCTTCCAGGCCATCGGCCAGGGCCTGCACACCACCACCGCCACCCGGCAGTCCCGCAAGGGCGAGATCTCCACCTGGAAGGCCCATGCCCCAGCCTTCGCCGCCAAGATGGCCGTGGAGGCGGCCGACCGGGCCATGCGCGGTCAGACCTCTCCCGTGCCGATCTACGAGGGCGAGGACGGCGTCATCGCCTGGCTGCTCGACGGCCCGGACGCCCGGTACTCGGTGCCGCTGCCGGCCCCGGGCGAGGCCAAGCGCGCCATCC
>JAPFFX010000288.1 GCA_026645375.1 Citricoccus sp. WCRC_4
GGCCGACGTCTCGGCGCAGCTCGAGAAGTTCCAGGCGCCGCCGCTGCAGCACACCGAGCCAGACCTGCTCCTCAAGATCGAGCGCGACCTCTACAACGAGGACTTCCAGAAGAAGATCAACTCGGGCGACGAGGCGCGCGACACCATCGAGCGCTACCTCCGCGCCGTCGCTCCCGACCTCCTCGAGCGCGTCGAGGCCTACGAGGGCGAGCGCGACGCGTTCGACGAGTTCCGCATCAGCGAGCAGATCGAGAAGGCGCTCGACCGAAAGGTGTGGCTGCCGTCGGGCGGCTCGCTGATCATCGACCGCACCGAGGCCATGACGGTCGTCGACGTCAACACCGGCAAGTTCACCGGCTCGGGCGGCACGCTCGAGGAGACGGTGACCCGCAACAACCTCGAGGCCGCCGAGGAGATCGTCCGGCAGCTCCGCCTGCGGGACATCGGCGGCATCATCGTCATCGACTTCATCGACATGGTGCTCGAGTCCAACCGCGACCTCGTGCTGCGCCGGATGGTGGAGTGCCTCGGCCGGGACCGCACCAAGCACCAGGTCGCCGAGGTCACCTCGCTGGGCCTGGTCCAGATGACGCGCAAGCGCATGGGCACCGGCCTGGTGGAGATCTTCTCCGAGACCTGCGAGCAGTGCAACGGCCGCGGCATCATCATCCACGACGTCCCCGTGGAGCACCGCCGCGCCCACAATTCCCAGGGCGAGCCCCGCTCCGGCGGCGGCGGAGGCGGGGGCGGGGGCGGTGCCAGCACGGACACCGGCGACGCCGGCCGCAAGTCCTCGCGCAGTGAGCGGCGGCGCCGCAGCCGCGAACGCCAGGCCGAGCGTGAGCGCGAGGAGCTGCAGGAGGCGCCGGTCGAGCAGCAGCTCAGCCCGGAGGAGGAAGCCGAGCGCAAGGCCCGCGCCGACGCCGCCCGGGCCGCCCTGCGCAATATCGCCGCGGCCACCCAGCACGCCCACGAGCCGGCCGGATCGGCACAGGCAGGCGAGGCTGCCGAGCCCACTCCGGCGGCGGAGTCCGCGCAGCCCGCGACGTCGGCCGCGGCCACTCAGCCTGCGGGTCCTACCGCACCTGTGGGCGGATCCGGCCGCCGTCGTTCCCGGCGTGCCGGCAGCGACCAGGGCCAGCCGGGCCAGCAGGGCGGCCAGGCCCAGCAGCCCGAGGGCGACCGCGCGGCCACTGCGGGACAGCCGGCCGACGCCTCCGCCACGCAGCTCGCCGAGCAGGCCGACGAGGGCGCGTCCGGGCCGACCCTGACGATCGCCGGGGAGACCGTGGAGGTCCCCCGGGGACGTCGCACGTCGCGCCGGGCGAGCAGCCGGAAGGAGCTGTCGAGCCTGGAGGACGCGCTGGACCAGCGGGCCCCGAAGGACCAGGAATCGCGCGAGCAGCCCGAGCCGCAGCCGGCTCGGCAGCCGTCGGCCGCCCAGGCCCAGCAGCCTGCTGCACAGGCGCCCGCGCAGCAGGCATCCGCCCAGGCCGCCCCGGCCCGTCGCCGTCGTCGGGCAGCGTCCTCGGACGGGACCTCCGGTGAGATCCAGACCGTCGAGGTGACCGCCGCCTCCAGCAGCGGCCACCGGTTCAGCGCCTCGGTGGGCACCGCGGGCGCGGGAGCCGTGGCGGCCGGCGAGTCCACGGCGGAGGGTGCCGAGGGCTCGGCCCAGGCCGCGGCACCGTCGATCATCGGCGTCGGGGTCAGGGCCGAGGACATCGCCCGCACGGAGTAGTCCCGGTCCGTCCCACGCGCCGCGGTCGCCGACCGGCCGCGGCGCGGCGCGCCGCCGCACCGGCATTTGGCCCAGCGGGGGACCGGCGGGTAGGATAGTCACTCGGTGCTGCGCCGCCGTCGTTTCTTCTCTGCCCCTGGTGTTGGGCGTCGGAAGGCCCGCCGGTCCGCCTCAAGGTATCGCCCCCGCTGTCCGGGACCGTCCGCATTCGCCGGCCGGACACCGCTGGTTTGGGCAGGCCCTGAGTGCAGCAGAACAGAATCGTCATCGTCGAGAGAAGTGAGTCCCAAGTGGTGTACGCGATTGTCCGCGCTGGCGGCCGCCAGGAAAAGGTTTCCGTCGGAGACCTCGTTACCCTTGACCGCGTCGCCGCTGAGGCCGGAAGCTCCCTGGAGCTGCCCGCCGTCATGCTGGTGGACGGGGACAAGGTGACCACCGGTGCTGATGACCTGGCCAAGGTCAAGGTCACCGCCGAGGTCGTCGACCATTCCCGTGGCAAGAAGATTGTCATCCAGAAGTACAAGAACAAGACCGGCTACAAGAAGCGCCAGGGCCACCGGTCCGAGCTGACCACCGTCAAGGTCACCTCGATCGCCTGATCCTGCGTCTCCCCGGCTAGCCCGGTCACGCACAACCAGACCCCGCGGTTCCTGGCGAGAAGCCACCGGCCGCACCACACCGAAGGATTGAACAATGGCACACAAGAAGGCCGGTAGTTCCTCGAAGAACGGCCGCGACTCCAACCCGCAGTTCCTCGGCGTCAAGCGCTTCGGCGGCCAGGCCGTCAACGCCGGGGAGATCCTGGTCCGCCAGCGCGGCACCAAGTTCCACCCGGGCGCCAACGTCGGCATCGGCAAGGACGACACCCTGTTCGCCCTGTCGGCCGGCGCCGTGGAGTACGGCAACCGCCGCGGCCGCAAGGTCGTCAACATCGTTCCTGCCGCCGCTGAGTGATCACTCGCGTGACGGCACCGGGAGCATGAGCTCCCGGACCTGAACATCGCCCCGGCGGGGGCGGGCCAGCCTGGTCCGCCTCCGCCGGAGTCGTTAACAGGTACCGGTCACCGCGCGCTCCGTTCGGGAGTACGCCAGACTGGAGACCAGCAACACCAACATCGCCCCGGCAGAGCGGGCGCGGCAGAGAGGCGGCCATGGCGGCATTCGTGGACCGGGTGGTCCTGCACGTTTCCGGCGGACACGGAGGCCACGGCGTGGCCTCGGTGAAGCGGGAGAAGTTCAAGCCCCTGGGTGGTCCCGACGGCGGCAACGGAGGCAACGGCGGTGACGTCACCCTGGTGGTGGACTCACAGACCACCACGCTGCTGTCCTACCACCACGCCCCGCACCGCCACGGCGGCAACGGCGGGCCCGGCAAGGGAGACTTCCGGCACGGGGCCCACGGGGAGTCCCTCACGCTCTCCGTCCCGGACGGCACCGTCGTCAAGGACATCGAGGGCAACATCCTCGCCGACCTCGTGGGCCACGGTGCCTCCTACGTGGTGGCCCACGGCGGCCAGGGCGGCCTGGGCAACGCGGCGCTGGCCTCGCAGAAGCGCAAGGCCCCCGGCTTCGCCCTGCTCGGGATCCCCGGTGAGGAACTGGACATCGTCCTGGAGCTCAAGTCCGTGGCGGACATCGCCCTGGTGGGCTTCCCCTCGGCCGGCAAGTCCTCGCTGATCGCCGCCCTGTCCGCGGCCCGGCCCAAGATCGCCGACTACCCGTTCACCACCCTCGTGCCGAACCTGGGCGTGGTGCAGGCCGGCGACGTCCGGTTCACCGTGGCCGATGTCCCGGGCCTGATCCCGGGTGCCTCTGAGGGCAAGGGCCTGGGCCTGGAGTTCCTGCGCCACGTGGAGCGCTGCGCCGCGCTGGTGCACGTGCTGGACTGTGCCTCGCTGGAGTCCGACCGGGACCCGCTGGCCGACTTCGAGGCGATCGAGGCCGAGCTGGCGGCCTACGCCGTGGAGCCGACCTTCGCCCAGGCCGGGGAGGGCGTGGTCCCGCTGAACGAGCGGCCGCGCATCGTGGCCCTGAATAAGACGGACCTGCCCGACGGCCAGGCGATGGCCGAGATGGTGCGGGAATCCCTCGAGGCCCGCGGACTGCGCGTCTTCGAGGTCTCCGCGGTCTCGCACAAGGGCCTGGACCCGCTGAAGTTCGCCATGGCCGGGCTCGTGCAGGAGGCCCGGGACCGGATGCCGGAGCCCGTGGAGATCGCCGAGCCCGTGGTCGTCCGGCCGCGGTCCGTGCGCGCCAAGGAGTTCGAGATCACCCGCGAGGAGCGCAACCTCGAGCCGCTGTTCCGCGTGCGCGGCACCAAGCCGGAACGGTGGATCGCCCAGACCGACTTCACCAATGACGAGGCCGTGGGCTACCTGGCCGACCGGCTCAATCGCCTGGGTGTGGAGGACGAGCTGTTCAAGCAGGGCGCCACGCCGGGTGATGCCGTGGTGATCGGCAGTGACGACAACGGCGTGGTCTTCGACTGGGAGCCCACCATGGCCGCCGGCGCCGAACTGCTGGCCGGCCCGCGAGGGGCCGACCTGCGCATGGAGGAGCGGTCCCGTCCCACCCGCGAGCAGAAGCGCCAGGAGCTCGAGGACCGCAAGGCGGCCCGGGCCCGCACCCAGGCAGAACTCGAGGCGGAGCGCCGGTCGGGCATCTGGACGGAACGCTATGCGCGGGACGCGGACGGCGACGGCGCCGGGACGGGGAGTGCCGAAGGGCCCGTCGATGGCTGAGCAGGTCATGAACCCCGTCACCGGACGGGACACCCTGCACCGCGCCCGCCGCCTGGTCATCAAGATCGGCTCGTCCTCGCTGACCACGCCCACCGGGGTCGACCACGCGGCCATCAACTCCCTCGTGGACACCATCGCCGCCGTGCGTTCGCGCGGCACCGAGGTCGCCCTGGTGTCCTCGGGCACCATCGCGGCGGGCATCCACCCGCTGGGCCTGGGCAAGCGCCCCCGGGACCTGGCCACCCAGCAGGCCGCGGCCGCCGTCGGGCAGGGCAAGCTGCTGGCGCACTACGCCGCCTCCTTCGCCCGGCACCAGACCGAGGTGGCGCAGGTGCTGCTGACCGCCGAGGACCTGATCCGCCGCACCCAGTACACGAACGCGTTCCGGGCACTGAACCGGCTGCTCGCCCTCGCGGTGGTGCCGATCATCAATGAGAACGACACCGTCACCACCGCGGAGATCCGGTTCGGGGACAACGACCGGCTCTCCGCCCTGGTGGCCAACCTGCTGCGCGCCGACGCGCTGCTGTTGCTCACCGACGTCGATGCCCTGTACACCGGCCCGCCCTCCCGGCCCGGTTCCCGGCGCATCCCCGCCGTCGCCTCACGGGCCGACCTGGAGGACGTGGCGATCGGGCGGACCGGCCCGGCCGGCGTCGGGACCGGGGGCATGGTCACCAAGGTGGAGGCCGCCGGGATCGCCACCGGTTCGGGCATCCATGCCCTCGTCACCTCCGCGGCCAACGCCAATCGGGCGCTGGCGGGGGAGGACGTGGGCACCTGGTTCCAGGCCTCCGGCAGGCGCAGGACCGCGCGGAGCACGTGGCTCGGGCTGCTCGCAGAGGTGCACGGCCGGGTGGTGCTCGACGACGGCGCCGTCACCGCCGTGGTGCGGAACAAGAGGTCCCTGCTGCCGGCCGGGATCACCGGGGTCGAGGGCCGCTTCGACGCCGGTGACCCGATCGAGCTGGCCGACGCCCGGGGCACCGTGGTGGCCCGCGGACTGGTGAACTACTCCTCCTCGGAATTGCCCCCCATGCTGGGGCGCACCACCGCCGACCTGCGCGAGGAGCTCGGCCCGGAGTACCAGCGCCCCGTGGTCCACACGGACGATTGTGTCCGGCTCTCGGCCCGGGCCCAGCGCCGCCGGTAGACTCCGGGGCATGCCCAACAGTGCCGCTGAGAACGCCGTGACCGCCGAGACCGTCCAGGACGCCCCGGTGCCCGGGAACGCCGGGACCGAGGTGCCGGAGGAAGTCCGCGAGGCCATCCGGTCCGTCGGCGAGCGTGCCCGGCGGGCCCGCCACGAACTGGCCACCGCGGGCCGCGCCCGCAAGGACGAGACGCTGCGGGCGATGGCCGGGAAGCTGCGGCTGAACACCGGCCACCTGATCGCGGAGAACAAGAAGGACGTGGCGGCCGGTCGCGAGTCCGGGACGTCCGAGGCGATGCTGGACCGGTTGTCCCTGGACGCGGCGCGGATCGAGGCCCTGGCCGTGGCCCTGGAGGACCTGGCGGCCCTGCCGGACCCGGTCGGTGACGTGGTGCGCGGCCGCAACCTGCCGAACGGACTGCGGATGACCCAGGTCCGCGTCCCGCTCGGCACCGTCGGCGCCATCTACGAGGCCCGCCCCAACGTGACCGTGGACATCGCCGGGCTGGCCCTGAAGTCCGGCAACGCCGTCATCCTCCGTGGCGGTTCGGCCGCGAGGAACACCAACGCCGCACTGATCTCGATCCTGCGCGAGGTGGCCGGGGACCAGGGCTTCGAGGCGGACATCATCCAGGGCATCGACCAGTACGGACGCGCCGGCGCCACGGCCCTGATGTCCGAGCGGGGCGCGGTGGACGTGCTCATCCCGCGCGGCGGCCATGACCTGATCCAGTCCGTGGTGCGCACGGCCCGGGTCCCCGTCATCGAGACCGGTGAGGGCAACGTCCACCTGTTCATCGACGCCTCCGCGCCCGTCAAGATGGCCGTGGACATCGCCCTGAACGCCAAGACGCAGCGGGTCTCGGTGTGCAACGCCGCCGAGACCCTGCTGATCCACGCCCAGGCCGAGGAGGCCGGCCGCGAGGTGTTGCGGGCCCTGTCCCGCACCGGCGTGTTCCTGCACGTGGACGAGGGCGCCCGTGCCTGGCTTCCGGACGGCGCCCAGGCCGAGACCGCCCGGGACGAGGACTGGGGACGGGAGTACCTGGCCCTGGAGATGGCCGTGAGGACGGTGGACTCCCTGGACGAGGCGATCGAGCACATCCAGCGCTGGTCCACCGGCCACACCGAGGCCATCGTCACCAACGACCTGGCCAACGCCGACCGCTTCGTCACCGAGATCGACTCCGCCGCGGTGATCGTCAACGCCTCCACCCGCTTCACCGACGGCGGCCAACTGGGGCTGGGCGCCGAGGTGGGCATCTCCACGCAGAAGATGCACGCCCGCGGCCCCATGGGCCTGGAGGAACTCACCACCACCAAGTGGGTGCTTCGCGGGGAGGGACAGGTCCGGATCTGAACGGGGGACGTACTAGGATGGGGCCCAGACATCACCGTGACCTGTGGCCGGATGACCGGCCCCTTCGAGGGAGATCCACCAGATGAACACCATCACCGCCCTGACCATCCTGGCCGCCGAGGAGCACCTCGCGGTCAACCCGCTGTTCCTGCCGGCCCCGGTCATCGGCGTGGGTTCCTTCCTGCTCTTCCTCCTGATGCTGGCCGCCGTCATGGGCCTGCGCTCCGTCGGCCGGCGCCACGAGGTGCCGGGCGTCGACGACTACCACCAGGGCCGTGGCTACGATGAGCGCGAGCACGGCCACTGGGGAACCCACTGATCCTCCGCCGATCTCCCGCCGCGTAGTGACCGACTCACCCCAGAAGCCCACCCAGACCATCTGTGACGTGGCCGCGCCCGAACAGGCCTCGGCGACCCGTCAGCAGGACGGCGGCCGGCGCCGGTTCCGCCTCGGCGTCATGGGTGGCACCTTCGACCCGATCCACCACGGACACCTCGTGGCCGCCTCCGAGGTGGCCGCCGAGCTGGACCTGGACGAGGTCGTCTTCGTGCCCACCGGCAAGCCGTGGCAGAAGGACGGCAACAAGGTCTCCCCGGCCGAGCACCGGTACCTGATGACGGTCATCGCCACCGCCTCCAACCCGCGCTTCACGGTGTCCCGGGTGGACATCGACCGTCCCGGGCCGACCTTCACCGCGGACACCCTGCGTGACCTGCGCATCCTGCGTCCCGAGGCGGAGCTGTTCTTCATCACCGGGGCGGACGCCCTGGAACAGATCATGACCTGGAAGGACGTGGACACCCTCTGGGACATGGCCCAGTTCGTCGGTGTCACCCGTCCGGGGCACGACCTCGTGGAGGTCGGGCCGGAGACCGGTGTGATGCTGATGGAGATCCCGGCAATGGCGATCTCCTCGAGCGACTGCCGCGCCCGGGTCCAGGCCCACAAGCCGGTCTGGTACCTCGTGCCGGACGGCGTGGTCCAGTACATCGCCAAGCACCTCCTCTACCTGCCCGACGCCCACGAGCCGGGCGGCGGCCCGGGTGGGCGCCGCAGCCAGGACGCCCCGGAGGTCCATGCGTGAGTGCCGCTGATCCCACCCGGACGCCCGGCTCCACCCGCCGTCCCGAACGCCAGCACCGGCGGGTCGACAGTGAGGCCGGGGCGCCGGCGGGGGAGACCTCCGAGGCGATCCTCGACCTGCCCGCCACCGGAGTCGACCCGGCCGATGTCGGTCCGTTGACCGGTACGTTCCCCGGCGTGCTGCCCGGCGTGGCCGAGCTGCCCCTGCTCAAGGACGGGCGGGTCGTGTCCCGCCCCGGCCAGGCACCCGCCGCGCTGGCCCGCGTCTTCGAGTCCGGTGCACCCGCCGCGTACACCGTCGCCAGCGACGGGGTGCCGCTGGGCCCCGACGGGCAGCCGCTCACCCGTCGCCAATTGCGCGAGATGCGCCGGCGCCAGGAGTCCGGGGCCCGCCCGGAGGCCTCGTCCTCGCCCTCCACGGCCCGACGCGCGGAGGCACCGGAAGGTGCCCCGGCCGGCCTCGCGCCCGAGGGACCGGGCGGCGCCGCGGGGGAGTGGGACGAACCCGTCACCCGGGAGTCCCTGGCCCTCGAGGCCGCGGCCCTGGCCGAACGCCTCGCGGCCGCCGGTGATGATCCCGGGGCCGTGGACCCGCAGCTGCTGCGGGAGCAGGAGCTGCTGGCGGACAGGGCCCGCCGCCTCAACGAGACCGGCGCCCTCGCCACGGTTCCCCCCGCGGAGCCGACCGTCGACGCGACCGGTGCCGAGCCCGCCGCCGAGTCCGTGCGCCATGAACCGATCCAGGCACAGTCCGCCCATGGGCTGGACTCGCTACCGGCCTCGGAGTGGGGTTCTCGGGAGCGCACCCTGGTGATCGTGGCCGCGGTCGTCTTCGCCATCCTGGTCATCGCGCTGATCATCGCCCTGGTCCTTTGACCGCCGCTGTACCACCCACCCCTCAGGAGTTGCCCGTGACCGTCCCCCAGACCACCCTGACCGCACTGAAGCTGGCCGGCCAGGCCGCAGCAGACAAGCAGGCCACGGACATCGTCGCCGTCGACGTGGCCGAGCGGATGGGGCTGACCGATGCGTTCCTCATCGCCTCGGCGTCGTCGGAACGGCAGGTCGTCGCCGTGGTGGACGAGGTCGAGGAAGTGCTCAGCCAGCAGTTGAAGCTCGACGTGATCCGCCGTGAGGGCAAGGCCGGCGGCCGCTGGGTGCTGCTGGACTACGGGCACTTCGTGGTGCACGTCCAGCATGAGGAGGAGCGGGTGTTCTACGCCCTGGACCGCCTCTGGAAGGATGCCCCGCTGATCGACCTCGGCCTCACGGACGGGGTCGGAGCCGGTGAGCCCGGTTCGGTCATCGTCCCGGACGACGCCCCGCGGGACTGGACCCCCGGCTCGACGGACGAGGCCCAGGCGCAGTAAGCCGCGTCAGCGGGCCGTGACCCCGCCGGAGCGCGTTCCCGCACCGGTCGGGGCGCGGGCCATCGTCGGCCGACTGCCCGCGCCGGACCTCGATTTGCGAACCGGTCGAAGAGCTGTGTATATTTATCGAGTTGCTTCGGACGGAACGGAAACGAAACGGCCGGGGAAACACCCTTCTGGGGGTATGGCGCAGTTGGTAGCGCGTCTCCATGGCATGGAGAAGGTCAGGGGTTCGAATCCCCTTACCTCCACCAGAAGAAAGGCCCTTCCTCGATTGAGGAAGGGCCTTTTTGCTGTCCCTCCGGGTATCTGCTGCCGGGGGTACTGTCGCGTTCGGACGCCCGGGTCCCGGGACGCACGTCCTGGAGCTCGGGGTTACCGTGGAGTCCATGGGCACGGCACGAGAGCCGAGCCCCAGTGACGAAGGAGTGTCGGACCATGGGACTGCTGCCCAAGTCCATGAGCAAGGCCGCCGGTGACCGGGACGACGTGCTGAGGACGATCGCCGGCATGGACGCCCGGGACCGCGCGATCGCGGAGAGGATCCACGCGATCGTGACGGAGGCGGCGCCGGACCTGACGCCGCGCCTGATGTACGGCCAGCCCGGTTACTTCCGGGACGGTCAGGTCGTCTGCTTCTTCCGCAGCGGCGCGGCGGACAAGGCGCGCTACTCGACCCTGGGTTTCGACGAGGGGGCGCGGTTCGACGGCGAGGACCGCGGGTTCTGGCCGACGTCGTTCGCACTGACGAGGATGACGCCCCGGACGGAGGAGGAGATCCGCGCGCTGCTGCGCCGGGCCGTCCGCTGAGCGCCGGGCGCCGAGGATGAGACCCAGCGCCGCTGGTCGCGGGATCGGTCAGCCCGGAACGGGGTACCGAGTCGGCTTCGCCCGCTGGCGCAGCGACCTGGCCAGTGGCGGCAACCGCTACGACGAGGAGCTCACGGCGGCCCTCCGGGCGCGGGGCCTGGACGTTCGCGAGTACCCCGTCACGGGGGCCTGGCCGCTACCCTCGGACGACGACCGCCGGTGGCTGTCCGGGCTGCTGGCCCGCGAGCAGGACTGGCTGATCGGCAACATCGTCGCCTCGGCAGTGCCGGAACAGGTCGCCGACGCGGTCTCGGCCGGGCACCGGGTGACGATCCTGATGCACTACTTCCCGGCCGACGACCCGGCACTGCCGGTCCCTGACCGGCAGCGGCTCGCCGCGGCCGAGGCGGAGGCCGTCCGGGCGGCGAGCCGCGTCGTGGTGACCAGCGCCTGGGCCGGCGCCGCGGTGGCCGCCCGGTACGGTCGCGAGGACGCGGTGGTGGCCGTACCCGGTGTCGACCCGGCCCTGCCCTCGCCCGGCTCGATGCGCCACGGACGTCCACCGATGCTGTTGTGGCTGGCCCGGCTGACCCACGGCAAGGACCCTCTCACGGTCGTCGAGGCCCTGGCCCGGTTGCGGGAGCTGGACTGGACCGCCCGGCTGGTGGGACCCGACACCGTCGACGAGGCCCTCAGCCGCGGGGTCCGTGAGCGCATCGCCCGGGCCGGGCTCACCGGCCGCGTCGAGGTGACCGGGCCCCTGCACGGGGCCGACCTGGACGCCGCTTGGGACGCCGCCGACCTGCTGGTCCACACCTCGCGCGCCGAGACCTACGGGATGGTCGTCGCCGAGGCCCTGGCCCGGGGGATCCCCTCGATCGTCGCGTCCGGCACCGGGGCCGTCGAGGCGCAGGGGGCGGGGGAGACGTTCCCGGCCGGCGACGTCGGCTCCCTGGCCGATGCCCTGCGCGCCTGGCTGGCGGATGCGCGGCTCCGGGACCGCTGGCGACGCGACGCGGCCGAGCAATGCGGCCGCCTGACGAGGTGGCCGGACACCGCGGGCCGGGTGGCCGCCGCCCTCACCAGCGGGACTGCTCCGGTGCCACCACGGCCAGTACCCGGCGCTCGACGGCCTCGACCAAGGCATACCCCGCCAGCGCCATCAGCGTGACGACCACGACCGTGGACCACAGGGAGGTGTACCGGCTCGTCGCCGCGTCCACCGCCATCATGTTGCCCAGCCCGGTCCCGGTCGCCAGCCACTCGGCCACCGTGGCGGCGAGCAGCGCCGTGGGGGCCGCGATCCGCGCGGCGGCGAAGAACGCCGGCGCCATCGCCGGCAGTCGGCCGAGCACCAGCACCCGCGTGCGCGGCGTGGCGTAGGCGGCGAAGACGTCCGCCACCTGGCCGGGCAGCTGACCCAGCCCGTAGAGGCACGAGACCAGCGTGGGGAAGAACGTCATGAGGGCCACCACCACGGCGGTGCCGAACGACCCGCGGCCCAGCGCGGCGACCAGCAGGGGAGCGATCGCGATGATCGGCACGCACCGCAGGGCGACCGCGACGGGCGTCAGTGCCCCGCGCACTCGGGGCGACAGGGAGAACGCCGCGGCCAGGAGCACTCCCAGCGCGAGCCCGGCGAAGTAGCCGGGAACGGCCACCAGGGCTGTCTGGCCGGCCGCCGTGAACAGCTCGGCCCGGTGCTCGGCGGCGGACGGCGCGGACACCAGCCACTCCCAGACCTCCCAGGGGCGCTTGGCGAAATAGGGGTTGAGGTCGAGCAGCCAGAACAGCCCGACCCAGGCCAGCAGCACGATGGCCGCCGTGAGGACCACACCGCCGGCACTGACCAGCCAACGGCGCCACGCCGGCCGCCGGGGGTCGGCTCCCTGTGTCGCCAGCAGCACGGTCGGCTGCTCCGGCGCCAACCGCCGGGCGATGAACGAGACGAGGGCGTACCCGATCATCGACACCACGGCGCTGAGGATCATCAACGCCCAGAGGCCGTCGGTGTCCAGGCTCCGCAACGCCTGGATCGAGAGCACCCCGATGCCGCGTTCGGCCCCCGTGAACTCCCCGACCAGCGCACCGAGGAAGGCGGCGGGCACCGAGGCCTGCAGCCCGGCCATCAGGTACGGCAGGGCCGCTCGCGCCCGGACGGTGACCAACGTGGTCCAGCGGCCCCTGCCGTAGGTGGCCGTCAGGTCCAGCCAGGACCGGGGCACGGCGCGCATGCCCACCAGCAGGGGGACGAGCGTGAGGTAGTAGACGGCGAGGGCCGCCAGGGTGATCTGCGGGCCGTCACCGAATCCGTAGGCCAGTCGCAGCAGCGGCCCCAGCGCCACGAGGGGAAGGCAGTAGACGACCAGCGCGAGCCGCAGCACCGTCCGCTCCAGTCCCGGCAGCAGTACGACCAGCAGGGCCAGGGTCACGGCCGCCAGGTTGCCGACCAGATAGCCGAGCATCGCCTCACGGGTGGTGAACCACAGCCCCCGCCCGTAGACGTCGGCGTTCTCCACGAGCTTCACGACGATGCCGGAGGGAACCCCGATCAGGTGCCGGCCGGCCAGGACCGTCCGGCCCACCAGTTCCCACAGGCCGATCACCAGGACCCAACCCAGGATCACGCGCAGTGCAGCCACCGGCCGGGCGCGGGCGGGACGGGGACCGGTGGCCTCACGGCCCGTGGCCTGGACGGTCTCCTCGCTCTGCAGGACCATCCCTCACCCCCGGCCGAGGGCGTACTCGTCGACGCCGAGCAGTGCCCCGATCCGGTCGACCAGTTCGGTGAAGCGCCGGGAGTGCAGTTGCTCCATCCGGCGCGGCCGTTCGAGGCCGACCGGCAGGTCGGCGACGATGGACCCGGGACGGGCTGACATCACCAGCACGCGGTCCGCCAGCAGGACCGCCTCGGGGATCGAGTGGGTCACCAGCAGCGTGGTCGTGGTGGCACCGGACCACAGCGGCGGCAACTCGATGTTGAGCCTGCGCCGGGTGAGCTCGTCGACCGCGCCGAAGGGCTCGTCCAGCAACAGCAGCCTCGGCTCGGTGACCAGGCAGCGGGCGATCGCCGCGCGCTGCCGCATCCCGCCGGACAGTTGTGCCGGACGGGCCTTCTCGAAGCCGGCCAGGCCGACCATGTCCAGCAGCCGGGCCACCTTCTGGTGGTCGACCGGCTGGCCGGCCAGCCGCTGCGCCAGGGCCACGTTTCCGGCCGCGGTCCGCCAGGGCAGGAGCGAGGCGTCCTGGAAGGCGATGGCCAGTTCACCGCGTCGGCGCACCGCGAGCGGGTCGTCACCGTCGATGCGTACCGACCCGCCGGCGTCGGGCTGTTCCAGGCCGGCGATGATCCGCAGCAGCGTGGACTTCCCGCAGCCGGAAGGCCCGACCAGGGCCGTGACCGAGCCGGCCTCCAGGGTCAGGTCCAGGGGTGCCAGGACGAGCAGCGGCTCGGTCGGCGTGGGAAAGGCCTTGGCGACCGCGGTGCACACGACCTCCGGGGCCGTCTGCCCCTCCTCCCGGGCGGTCTGCACGCCGCTCACGCCGTGGGCCCGTCCCGGTACACCTCGTCGAGGATGCTCCGGTCCCACATCTGCTCCGTGGCGCCCTCGATGCCGAGCAGCTCGAACAGCCTCAGGTTCTCCTGGACCTGCTCGTCGGTGAACCACCCGAAGCCGAACTGCTCGGTGGCCTGGGAGAACATGATGTCGAGCTGGACCGTGGCCTGTTCCTGCTGAGTCTTCAGGTCGAGGCCGGCATCGGGGTACGCCTGGACGGCCAGTTCGGCGGCGGCCTGGGGGTCGTCCTGGTAGAGCTGCCAGCCGCGGGCGTCGCCGCGGAGCAACCGGATGACCTGGTCGCGCGTCGCCTCGTCCTCCAGGCTGGAGCGCAGCACGGTGTAGGTCTGGCTCATCGGGTCATAGCCGAAGTCGGCGAGCAGCATCGAGTGGCCCTCGATGCCCTGGACGGCCAGGGCCACGGGAAGGTCGTTGTAGAAGCAGTAGAGGCCATCGACCTGGCCGGCGGTGAGGACCGCCGGGTCGTACTGGCTCGGCACGAACTCGACCTGGTCCTGGGTCAGGTCGTTGATGGCCAGGAAGGCCTCCAACCCCGGGGTGTCCGTGCCGGCGACGCCGATCTTCCTGCCCACCAGGTCCTGGGGGGACTGCAGCGGCCCCTCTGCCAGGGACAGGATCGTCACGGGGCTCTTCTGGTACTGGGCGCCGATGATGACCAGGTCGGCGCCCTCGGCATTGGACCGGGCGACGCCGTCCGCCACCGAGACGTTCATCAGCGCTGCGCCGCTGACCGTGTTCGCGTCTCCGGCCACGTTGGGTCCGCCGGCCGCGAGGGCCACGTCCAGGCCGAGGTCCCGGAACAGGGCCCGGTCCTGCGCCAGGTAGGTGCCGCCGAACTGCACCGAATGCGTCCAGGACAACTGGTAGGTCACCGCGGTGGTCGACCCGGCGGTGCCGCCCGCGGAACCCCCGGAGGAGGAGGCCTCGTTGCCACACCCCACCAGGCTGCCCATGGCGAGGGCACCGAGCCCGCCGAGGACCGTGCGTCGGGCGACATCCGAACGAACCATGGGAGACCTCCGGGATCCGGACCGGGCCCGCCAACCGGGCCGGGCCTGCGGCTATTCTGTGATGGAATTCACATCCTAATGGTGCCAGGCGGGAGCCGGGCGACGCCTGGGCGCCGTCCGCGGACACCGGGACGGTACCCCCGTGCCACCGGAGAACCCCGGGGATACCGTCCCGGGGGGCCGTGGGCGGTACATTAGGAGTAGTCTTCCCGGCGCCGCCCGCCTCGCTGCGGGCCCCGGACCCGAGGGAACCCCCTCCACATCGGTGTACCTCCCTGGTGCACTTCCCTGACGACGAAAGCGTGATCAGTTGCCCCGTTCCTCCCGTAAGTCCAAGTCCTCGTCCTCCCTGCCGTCCGGAGGGTTGCGGGTCACCCCGCTGGGAGGCCTGGGCGAGATCGGCCGCAACATGACGGTCTTCGAGCACGAGGGCAAGCTGCTCGTCGTGGACTGCGGCGTCCTGTTCCCCGAGGAGCACCAGCCCGGCATCGACGTCATCCTGCCGGACTTCACCTCCATCCGGGACCGGCTGAAGGACATCGTCGGCATCGTGCTCACGCACGGCCACGAGGACCACATCGGCGGGGTGCCCTACCTGCTGAAGGAGCGCCCGGACATCCCGTTGATCGGTTCCGAGCTGACGCTGGCGTTCATCTCCGCCAAGCTCACCGAGCACCGGATCACGCCGAAGACGGTCCACGTGGAAGCCGAGGACAAGCACCAGGCGGGCCCCTTCGAGCTCGAGTTCGTCGCGGTCAACCACTCCATCCCGGACAGCCTCGCCGTGGCGATCCGCACCAAGGCCGGCCTGGTCCTGCACACCGGTGACTTCAAGATGGACCAGTTCCCGCTGGACGACCGGATCACGGACCTGCGCCACTTCGCCCGCCTGGGCGAGGAGGGCGTGGACCTGTTCCTCACCGACTCCACGAACGCCGAGGTTCCCGGGTTCACCATCTCGGAGCGGGAACTGACCCCCGCGATCGAGCAGGTCTTCGCCACCGCGAAGAAGCGGATCATCGTCTCCAGCTTCGCCAGCCACGTCCACCGCATCCAGCAGGTCCTGGACGCCGCCCACGCCAGCGGGCGCAAGGTCGCGTTCGTGGGCCGGTCCATGGTCAGGAACATGGGCATCGCCAGCGACCTGGACTACCTGAAGATCCCGCGCGGGCTGCTGGTGGACTTCAAGAAGCTGCAGTCCATGCCCGATGACAAGGTCGCCTTGGTCTGCACCGGGTCCCAGGGTGAGCCGATGGCGGCCCTGTCCCGGATGGCCTCCGGCACCCACCAGATCAAGCTCGGTGCCGGGGACACCGTCCTGATGGCCAGCTCGATGGTGCCCGGCAACGAGAATGCCATCTACGGCATCATCAACAAGTTCACCGACCTCGGCGTCAAGGTCGTGCACAAGGGCAACGCCAAGGTGCACGTCTCCGGCCACGCCTCCGCCGGGGAACTGGTCTACTGCTACAACA
>JAPFFX010000365.1 GCA_026645375.1 Citricoccus sp. WCRC_4
AGGACGCTCCGCTGCAGGAGGCCGTCGACGCCCCGCGGTACCACCTCCAGGACGGCGTGCTGGCCGTGGAGCAGGAGCCGTCCGGGGACCTCGCCCGGCTCATCGACGAGCGGGACTGGGAGCTGCAGCGCACCGAGCGGGACCAGGCGATCTTCGGTTCGGTGCAGGCCCTGGAGATCGACTATGCCACCGGTGAGGTCACCGGGGCCACCGACGGCCGACGGGAGGCCGACGTGGAGATCGCTGACGCCGCGGCCCCGCAGGGTGAAGGATGACCCTCATGGGCACCGTCCCCTCCTCCTTCCAGCAGTCCGACGACGACCGGCCGGTCGAGCAATCCCCGGCCGATGCCGGCGAGCCTGCCCTGCGGGCCGGCCGCGTGGTCGGCCTGGACGTGGCGCGGGCGCTGGCGATCATCGGGATGATCGCCGTCAACGTCGGCCCCCGGGGCGAGGGCGGCCTGTTCGGCACGCTCTACGATCTGCCGCTGGGACGGTCCTCCGTGCTGTTCATGCTGCTGGCCGGCGTGGGGATGTCCATCCTCACCCGCTCCTCCCGCGGGCCGTCCGGCGGGCCCCTGCCGTGGCAGACCGTGGTCTGGCGGGCGGCCCTGCTGCTCGTGGGCGGCCTGGCCCTGCAGATGGCCAGCCATGAGGCCAGTGTCATCCTGCCGCTCTACGGCCTGCTGTTCATCGTGTGCCTGCCGCTGCTGAAGGCGCCGACGTGGTTGCTGGCCGTCCTGTCGGCCACCTTCCTCCTGGTGGGCCCGCTCCTCTGGGTGGCCGTGCGCCACGGCACGGACGCGTTCACCATCAAGGAACCCACGCTCGTGGACTCCCCGCCGGAGATCCTCGACGACATCCTGTTCTCAGGGTCCTACCCCGCCGTCGTCTGGGTGGCGCCGTTCCTGCTCGGCATGGTGATCGGCCGGCTCGACCTGCGGGACGGACGGCTTCAACGCGTGTTCCTGGTGGGCGGGGCGGCGGCCGCCGTCGGGGCCTACGCCTTCTCCCGATTGCTGGTCCTGATCGTCGGAGAACCCGGGCGGACGGTCGGCTGGGACCGGCTCGTGTCCGTGACCGGGCACTCACAGATGCCGCTGTGGCTCATCTCGAGCACCGGTGCGGCACTGTGCATCCTCGGTGCGTGCCTGCTGGGGGAGCGCTTCCTGGCCCGATGGACACCGGCGCTGGCCGCCATGGGACGACTGTCCCTGACCGTCTACGTGGGTCACCTGCTGGCCCTGGCCGCGTTCGTCCGTCCCGGCCCGGGCTCGCTGGCCGGCGGCTATGCGGTCACCGCCGCCCTGTGCGTGGCGTCCCTGCTCTTCGCCTGGCTCTGGACCCGCCGGTCCGAGGTGGGTCCGCTCGAGGCGCTGATGCGCCTGCCGCGGCGACGCTAGGCCCTACGGGCCGCCGGCGATGAACTCGAGCACCGCGGCGGCCAGGCCGGCCCCGGTCTGCTCCTGGCTGCGCTGGTCCCGCGGCACCTTGAAGGAGTGGTCGGCGTCCGCCACGCGGTGCACGACGGCGTTGCCCCCGATGCGCCCGGCCACCGGTTCCAGCTCGCCGGGCAGGGCGAACGTGTCCCGGGTGCCCTGGAGGAAGAGCATGGGCAGCGTGAGCCCGTAGAGGTGCTCGTCCCGCAGCTTCTCCGGTGTGCCCGGCGGGTGCAGCGGGTAGCCCAGGAAGACCAGCCCGGCGGCCTCCATGCCCTCGGCGACGGCCATCGAGGCCATCCGGCCGCCGAAGGACTTGCCGGCCGCCCAGACCGGAGCGCCCCCGGCGCGCTCGCGGGCCGCCGCCATCACCGCGCGCCAGGTGGCGATGGCCTTCGGTGCGCGGTCGGGGAACTTCCTCCCGGCCTCGGCGTAGGGGAAGTTGAAGCGCCAGGTGGCCGCGCCGGCGTCGTTGAGGGCACCGGTGAACCCGGTGAGGAAGGGGTGGTCCATGCCGGCCCCGGCGCCGTGCGCGACCACGACGGTGCCGGCGGGGGAGCCGGGGCGGGCGTAGGCGGCCGTGACGGTCTCCTCGCCGACGGGGATGCTGAGGCGCTCGTCGCTGATGTCCATGGCGTCCATGGTCCTACACCGAACGGCCCGCGGGGCTCCCCGCGACCCGCTCGGGAGGATGGGCCGGCGCCTCCGCGAGGCCTACCATGGGGACATCGATCCCGCCCCGCCCAGGCGGTGACCCTCACCGGAAGTAGGCCATGTCAGACCCCACCACCGCGGCCATCGCCGTCACCGGTGCCACCGGGCAGTTGGGCGGCCGCGTCGCCCGGTTGCTGGCCGACGCCGGGATCCCGCTGCGGCTGCTGGTGCGGGACCCGTCCCGGGCGCCCGGGCTGCCGGCGTCCACCGTGCACGTGGCCCCTTACGCGGACGCCGGGGCCGCGACCGGGGCCCTGGCCGGTGTGGATGTGCTGTTCATGGTCTCCGCCTCGGAGTCCGAGGACCGCCGGGCCGAGCACGAGGCGTTCGTCGCGGCCGCTCAGAGCGCCGGGGTGCGGCACGTGGTCTACACCTCCTTCCTGGGGGCGAGCCCGGCGGCGACCTTCACCCTGGCGCGGACGCACGCGGCGACCGAGAGGGCCATCGCCGCCTCGGGCATGGCGTACACGTTCCTGCAGGACAGCTTCTACATGGACATGGCCCGCGCGGTGGTGGGCGAGGACGGCGTCATCCGAGGGCCGGCCGGGCACGGGAGGTGCGCCTTCGTCGCGCACGACGACGTCGCCCGCACCGCCGCGCACGTCCTCCAGGCCCCCGCCCGGCACGCGGGACGGACCTATCGCCTCACCGGGCCGCAGGCCCTGGCCTTCGACGAGGTCGCCCGGATCATCTCCGAGGTGGAGGGGACCGAGGTGCACTTCCACGACGAGTCCGTGGAGGAGGCGTACGAGTCCCGCAGGGCGTGGAACCCGCCGCCGTGGCAGGCCGATGCCTGGGTGTCGACCTATACGGCGATCGCCCGCGGTGAGCTGGACGTGGTCAGCGGGGATGTCGAGGCGGTCACCGGGACGGCACCGATGACGTTCCGGGAGTTCCTGCAGCATCGGGGGTGAGGGATCACCGGCCGGTCGTGGTGTGCTCCAGGACCGAGCGGGCCACGATCGGCCAGTCCGCCCGATGCAGCCCGTGGCCGGCCCCGTCGAGCTGCAGGAGGCGGGCACCCGGGATCTCCTCGGCCAGGGCCCTGCCGTGGGCGGGCGGGAAGAGCGGATCGGCACCGCCATGGATGACCAGCGTGGGTGCGGTGATCGAGGACAGCGGCCCCCGGGGGCGGTCCTCGTCCTCCAGCAGGTCGTGGTTCTGGATCGTCCGGATGTCCCGGGAGCGGGCGACGTCACGGGCCACGAGACCCTTCACCGCGGCCACATCGACCGGTCGGGCCGCGCCGGCGAGCATCCGCTCGTACCCGATGAGGTAGTCGGCCACGGACGCGGGGTCGGACCAGTCGACGTCCACCGTGGTGGCGAAGTCCAGGACGTCGCGGGTCGGCGGCGGCAGCCGGCGCTTGCCGGGCACGGCGGGGCTGGTGCTGATCAGGACCAGGGAGAGCACGCGGTCCGGGTGGTCGAGGGCGAGCAGCTGAGCGAGCCCGCCGCCCGCAGAGAGGCCGACCACGTGGGCGGCCCCCAGCCCGTAGGCGTCGAGGACACCGACCGCGTCGTCGACCAGGTCCTGGCCCGTGTACCCCGGGCGGCCGGGTGGGCAGGCCGCCGAGCGACCGGTGTCCCGGTGGTCGTAGCGGATGACGAAACGGCCGCCGTCGGCGAGCAGGCGGCAGAAGCCCTCGTCCCACCAGAGCATCGAGGCGCCCAGGCCCATGACGAGCAGCAGGGGCGGGTCCGCCGGATCGCCGAAGGGCTCGGTGCAGAGCTCGACGCCGCGGGCCTGGATCATCCGCTCCGTCATGGCTCACTCCTTGTCGGGCTCAGGGAGTCTGGTGCTCTCACGCTATCGCGGCACGATGGGCAGACGGCCCGGCCGGACGGGGAAGTCCCGGCGATCAGGACGTGACTCCGTGAGGATCACGGGTTCTCCGCACGATCGCCGGGACTCCGGGTCCGGCAGGATGGCCTCAGGCCGCCAGAACCCGCGTGGGCATCACTCCGTCACCTCGAAGGTGATCTCCTCGGTGAACTCGCGGCCGTG
>JAPFFX010000368.1 GCA_026645375.1 Citricoccus sp. WCRC_4
GAGCGCCGGATCATTCGGGGGGCTCCCGATGCCGGGAGTCCGAGTTGCCGAGCCGTTCTCGGCGTCGGACCGGGAGGCGAAGGTCTTGGTCGTCGACTCGACCGTTACTCGGGTCCCTGGTGTGGGGTTGGCCGGGGTGACCACTTTCTCGGCGGGGATCTGTTCGCCCTTGTCATCGACCGGAGGTGCTCCGCGGTCGCCGGGGCCGAACACCTGCAGCACCGGATCCGGAGCGGGCAGTCCGTTCTGCAGGTCGGTGCCGATGATGTTGCAGAGGTCGGAGTGCAGGTGGGCCAGGAGTGCGACCGCGTTTCTCAGTGGACGGAAAGGGCCTGGTCCACCTGCGGGTCCAGGTCGCGGCCGATCCACCGCGCCACCGGGATCAGCACGATCAGGGCGAGGAAGCCGGCCAGCACCACCGTGGGCACGGCCAACGAGTCCTGGAAGTTGGCGACCACCACGACGGTGGCGGCGGCCATGTTCCGTTGGGATGCTGAAATGCCCAGTACGGTTCCGCCGCCGGCCCGCCACGCCCCCAGAACCCATCCGAGGGCGAAGTTCAGGCCGATGAAAGCCAGGATCGCCACGATGGTCCCGGTGCCCACCAGACCGGCCAGTTCCCGGTGATCAGCGACGAACTGATTGGCCAGCATGACGACCATGGTCAGGAAGCTGAGTCTTCCGATCGGGCCCTGGACGACTTCCGCGGCCGCAGGAAGGAACTGCCTCACCAGGACGGCCGCCACCAAGGGCAGGAACATGGTGAACAAGAGGACCGAGGCGATGGCTCCGGGGGCGACGTCGATGCCGGGCAGCAGCAGCGGGAGCACGGCGGGCATGTAGACGATGGTTGCCAGGAGCATGACGGCCAGCAGGGACGAGGAGACGGCCATGTCCGCGCCGGCGAGCTTGGACAGCTTGAGCACGAACGGTGCCCCCGCCGCGCAGGCGAGGACCATCAGCCCGATGCGCGCCTCCTGCGGGATGCCGAGCGCGGTGACGACGAGAAGAGCCACGGCCGGTGCGACCAGGAAGTTGGAAGCCAGTCCGGCCAGCACGAGCCGGACGTCCTTGATCGGAGCCAGGAATTGCCGAACCGTGTGCCCGAGGCCCACGGCAACCATGCTGCTGACCGCGAAAAGCGGTATCGCCACGGCACCCACGGCGTCGGTGACCGTCTGCATGTCCATGCCCCTCATTCTGGGCGGGAACCGAGCTACACTGGCCTCAGTTTTCCATCCAGTGGAAGGGGGGACATGGCCGGCAACTCGAGCGACCCGGGGCGCTCCGTCACCTCCCGGGTGCTGGGCGTGCTCGGGTCCTTCGACCCCACGCACACCCGGCAGTCCCTGTCCCAGATCTCCCGCCGCAGCGGGATCCCCGTGGCCACCTGCCACCGCATCCTGGGGGAGCTCTCCGCGTGGGGGGCCGTGCACCGGCAGCCGGACGGAACGTACACGGTGGGTCACCGGCTGGCGAAGCTGGGCATGTTGGCCCCGATCCAGCGGGGTCTGCGCCAGGTCGCCTCGCCGTACATGCAGGACGTTCTCCTCGCCACGCGCCAGGTCGTCAACCTGTTCGTGCTGGACGGGACGGAGGCGCTGCTGCTGGACCGGATCGCCGGCACCCACGTCGGTTCCCCGATCGCCCGTCCCGGGGACAAGCTGCCGCTGCACACCAGCGCCGGTGGGAAAGTGCTGCTGGCCCACGGGTCCGCCGAACTGTGGGAGACCTGCACCCGGGCGCTCGTGCGGGAGACCTCGAGCAGCATCGTGGACATTCCTCGGCTGGAGCAGGAGATGGCCTCGGTGCGTGGACGCGGGTACGCGACGACCGACGGGGAGCACTCCCCCGGGGCGCACGGACTCGCGGTGCCGGTCCGGGACGTCGAAGGCGGCGTGATCGCCGCTCTGGGCATCGTCACGCTGGCGAGGATCAAGGACTATCAGCGCATCGTTCCTGCGCTGCAGGTGGCGTCCGCGGCCATCACCCGATCGCTGGGAATCCCTGCCTGATCCTCGACCTGCCTGATCCTCGACCTGCCTGATCCTCGACCTGCCGGGTCAGGCGGGACTGACGGTGGCGGCCGGGGCGTCCACAGGGGCGACGGTGTAGACGTCACCCGGGTGCGCCACGGTCACGGGGCCGACGTACTCGGTCGCGACACCGGCGGTCCATTCCTCGTCGGTCGCGACGCCGGCCAGGTGGGACAGCACGACCCTGGTGACGCCGGCCCGGGTGGCCACTCGGCCCACCCCTGCGGGGGTGGTGTGTGCGATCTCCTGGTGGTTGAGGAATTTCGGTCCGAAGTTCCGGGCGCGGTAGAAGTCGAGGTTGACGGCCTCGTGCACGAGCAGGTCCGCGCCGTCGGCCAGCCTGGAGGTGTTGAGGCTCTCCGTCGTGTCCCCGGAGATCACCACGGATCCGTAGGCGGTGTCGAAGCGGAAGGCGAAGGCCGGGAAGATCGGCGGGTGCTCCACGAGAATGGCGCTCACCCGCACGAGCTCGTCCTCGTAGACCGGGAACGGGTCCATCCGGGGCGTACGCACCCCGTCGGCCCCGGCCGCGGAGGCCGGCAGCTCGATCTCCTTGGCCTGCAGGAGGTCGAACAGCGGAGGACGGCCCTCGTCGACGATGCGGACGTCGATGTCGTAGGAGTAGGCCCGCAGGACGTGGTCCACGAGACCTTCGATGCCGACCGATCCGGCCGCGGGGTCCGCCGATCCCGGTCCCAGAATGCGCACCGGCCGGGTGAAGCCCTCTACCGGCTTCCCCCAGTTCCACAGGAAGTACGCCGGGATCTCGGCCACGTGGTCCGAGTGCAGGTGGGTCACGAAGCAGGCCTTCAGGTTCTCCCCGCGCAGACCCGCGGCGTGGGCGGCACGGGTCACCCCGAGACCGAAATCCACGAGGTAGAACTGTCCGTCCACGACGACGGCGGTGGCGATGCCGGGGCACTCGGAGCGGATCGCGGGGCCGGCGGCGGTCCCGAGCGTGACCACGTGCAGGCCGCGGGCCTGGTCGAGAGGGGCGTCGGGGACAACGCGGTCAGTCATGGGAAGGCCTTCCGGTCGGGGGACGTCCTGCAGGGCAGGCGAAGTGACTTCACTCTGCCTGAGCCCCGGATCGAGAACAGAGGTTATTTTCACTGGCCGGAAAGTCTCCTATGTGCGCCAGTTCACAGGCTCCTAGATTCACTAGGACATTCGACCACGCCCGCCTCCTGGCGGGAGCACGACGGGAGATCATCGCCATGACCGCAACCGCCGCACCGCATTCGGCTCCGCCCGCCGCTCCCGGCGGCGACGCCAAGGACCCCCGGTACTGGAGCCGAACCAAGCGCTCCCGGTACGCGTGGATGCTGACCTTCCTGCTCCTGTTCCTGATGATGCTCAGCTGGGCGGACAAGGCCGTCCTCGGCCTGGCGGCCGTTCCGCTGATGGAGGAGCTGAACATCACGCCGGAGCAGTTCGGCCTGGTCGCCAGTGCCATGTTCCTCACCTTCGGGCTCGCCCAACTCGTCGCGGCCCCGCTGGCCAACAAGGTCAAGGCGAAGAGTCTGCTGCTGGTCCTGTGCCTCATCTGGTCGCTGTCCGTCGTGCCGGTCGTGGTCTTCGCCACGCTGCCGGCGCTGTGGGTCTCCCGGCTCGCGCTGGGCGCCGGCGAGGGCCCCCTGGCCCCGGTGCTGATGCACGCCGTCTACAAGTGGTTCCCCGCCAAGAAGGGGGCGACCCCGGCCGCCGTCGCCTCCTCGGGCGTGACGCTCGGCATCGTGGCGTTCGCGCCGGTGCTGGCCTGGGTCATCGCCGACTTCGGGTGGCGCACGGCCTTCGTCGTACTGGCACTCGTGGGCGCCCTGTGGTGCGCTCTGTGGCTGGTTCTCGGCAAGGAGGGCCCGTACACGTCCCTGGCGGTCGAGCGGGAGATCGAGGGCGCCGAGGTCGGTGCCGTCGTCTCCGCGGGGCCGCAGGTGAACGAGGAGAAGGTCCCGTTCTTCCGCAGCATCGCCAATCCGACGTGGATCTTCGCCGTTCTGGCGTCATTCTTCGCCTACTGGACCTTCACGCTGGCGATGTCGTGGGGCCCGGCCTACTTCCAGAACGTGATGGGCTTCAGCGGCCAGCAGGCCGGGTCTCTCATCGCCCTGCCGGCGGCCTGGGGCGTCATCGCCACCGTCGGGCTGAGCATGCTGATCCAGCGCCTCGACCACAAGGGCGTGCCGAGTCGCCGGTCGCGCGGCTGGACCCTCGGCCTGGCCGGGGTCGGCGCCGGCACGGCCCTGCTGGTCTCGACGTTCGTCTCCTCCCCGGTGCTGGCCGTGGCGCTGATGAGCATCGGTTTCGGCACCGCCCCGGCCATGTTCGCGATCACCTACCTGGTCGTCGGTGAGCTGACCACCATCTCCCAGCGCGGTGGCCACCTGAACATCGCCAACGCCGTGCTCACCACCGGTGGCGTGTTCGCTCCCGCCGTCGCCGGGTTCTTCATCGGTGGGGCGGCCACCCCGGCCGACGGGTACCGCACCGCTTTCCAGGTCACGGCCGTGCTCCTGGCGCTCTTCGGCGCGCTCGCCCTGGCGTTCGTCGACCAGCAGCGGCAGCGGCGCAAGCTCGGCATCGAGCTCTGAGGATCGCAGGGCCCGGCAGGGCACTGCACCACCTACCGGTTCTGGCGGTCGTTGCAACACCTCGGGCTTCGAGGAGTTGCAACGGCCGTGCCGCGTCCGAGGGGTGCCCGGCGAGGACGTGCACGCGGCAGGACGAGGGCCGGTTCGTCGTGGTGCTGAAGGCCGTTGGTGGACTGCACCACGGGGGTGTCACGAGCACCGTGACGGGTCCGGCGGCGGAGGTGGACACCGCCCCGACGAACGGGCCGCCGGTTGAGGGCGCCGCCCGCTGCGTGCTGCCGGCCGCCATGGCCGCCCTGGCCGGGCACGGCACAGGTCGCTGACCCGGGACCGCTGACCCGGGACCGGGGCGCGGACACGACCGCCCACGCAGAACGCCCGGCCGGGGCATCCGGCCGGGCGTTCT
>JAPFFX010000397.1 GCA_026645375.1 Citricoccus sp. WCRC_4
GCAGTGCCCTGTGCGTCCGAAGTTTTGACACATCCAAGCCCGTTCGTGCCGCAAAGGCTCTTAACAGCCGACGGGCGCGCATATGCGTCGTTATCGGCGCTTGGGCAAGGTCATCTCGGGGCCCTGATGGGCGGAGAATTCCGTACCGGTAGCAATAAGTCTCTGCACTCCAGGCGTGCAGCCGCCCTCTGGTCCCGCTCCTCGAGAGGTGCGGCCTGGCTGCCGTACGGGCTTGTCACCCGTGCAGGCGTCAGCGGTGGTTGGTGGTTAGGCGCAGCAGGGCGATGGCTGCGGCGGCGGTGAGCAGTGCTGCGATGGCGCTGATGCCGTGGTATCCGATTGCGCCCATGACTGGTCCTGCCGCTGCGCTGCCGACGGCACCGGTCAGGGACATGGTGGCGTCGGAGAAGCCCTGGGCGGGTACACGCTGGGCCGGGGCCAGGGAGGAGACCAGCAGGGTGGACCCGGCGACCGTGGCTCCGGACCAGCCCAGTCCGAGCAGGATCAGCCCCGCGGTGACCGCGGGCATGTTCGAAGGCAGCAGGCCGGTCAGCGCGACGGCGGCGATCAGTGTTCCCATTCCGGCCAGAACGGTCATCCGGGCTCCGATGCGGTCGGTGAGCCAGCCCATGACTGGGGAGAGGGCGTACATGCCGGCGATGTGCAGGGAGATGGTGAAGCCGATTAATGCGACCGTGTCCGGGTGCGTGGCGGACTCGCCGGCATGATGATGCATGTGCAGCGGGGTCATTGACATCATCGCGACCATGACCGCGTGGGCCGCTGCTACAGCCACCACCGCGGCCCGGGCGGTAGTGTGTTCGCGGATGATCTGCCATCCGGAGCGCCAGGGGTTGCGGCGGTGGGCGGCAGGCAGTGGATCGTGCCCGTCGAGGGCGCGGCGGGTCAGCAGCGGGTCCGGGCGCAGGAAAGAGCCGATGATGGCGGCGCCGAGGACCATGCCCGCGGCCGAGATCAGAAACGGTCCGGCCTGGGCCGGTATGCCCAGCCATGCGGCCAGTACTGCACCGGGCACAACCATGTTCGGTCCCGCGACCGCTCCGATGGTGATCGCCCAGACCACCAGGGACAGGTCCCGTCCGCGGCGGGACGGCTGGGCAAGGTCCGTGACCGCGAAACGGGCCTGCAGGTTTACCGCGGAGGCCAGCCCCACCAGGAACGCCCCGCCGAGCAGCATGGGGAACAATCCGGTGGCGACGGCGGCGACCATCATCGCCGTACCTGCGATCGCCCCTGCCAGTCCGGCGGCCAGCGCGGTGCGGCGTCCCCGTGCCAAGGCCAGTTGGGACAGCGGGATCGCTGTGGCGGCGGTACCCAGGGTCATGGCCGTGTTCACGGATCCGGCCCACGCTTCGGACCCGGCCAGGTCCACCGCCAGGATCGAGCCCAGGGCCAGGGTGGAGCCGGTGCCCAGCCCGGAGAAGACCTGGGCGGCAGACAGGGTCCGCACGATGTGGCGCTGGACGGGCAGGGTCGTTGACGTTGCTGTGTTGTTCAAGTTGGAGGCCTTTCGGAGACGAGGGGACAGCGGCGGCCCGGCTCCGGGCCGTGAAGGCGATCAGGGCCCGGCGGAGCTCTTATGCCGGGTCCACGGTCTGACGGTCAACTTCGCGATGTACTTCGGCCATGTCGAAGTTCCGAACGGCCGTGATGACTCCTTCGAGACCGGCGGCCGGAAGGGCACCGGCTTCGGAGAACAGGAGTACTCCTTCGCGGAAGGCCATCAGGGTGGGGATGGAAGTGATCCCGGCCGCCGCAGAGAGGGCCTGCTCGGCCTCGGTATCGACTTTGGTGAAGACGATGTCGGGGTGTTTTATCGAGGCGGCTTCGTAGATGGGGGCAAACATTCGGCAGGGTCCGCACCAGCCGGCCCAGAAGTCGACCAGGACGATGTCGTTGTCCCGGATGGCAGGGCCGAAGTCGTGTTCGGTGATGTCAATAGTGGCCATGGCGGTTCTCCTTGATTCGGTGGTTCGTGGTTCGTGGTTCGTGGTTCGGGGGTTGTGCGTTAGGCGGGAGCGCTATCGCCGGGCTTCGGCTGGTTCTGTGGGCGTGCTGGCTTTGCGCAGCGGGCATTTGGGGGTGGCGAACCAGCAGGCGGTACCGGCCAGGGCCAGGGCGGTGGCGGTGAAGGCGAGGACGGTGCCGGCTGGTGCGGGGAGTTCCTGGACGAGGACGAAGACGCCCATGGCCAGGACGAAGATGCCGAAGCCTTTGCGCAGGGCCGCTTCGGGGATGCGGCCCGTAAGGCGGGAACCGATGACCGATCCGATGATCGCGGCCGCGGTGACGGCGGTGACGAGGCCCCAGTCGAGGCTGACGGTGGTGAGGTAGCCGCCGAGTCCGGCGAAGGATTTCAGGGCGATGACGACCAGGGAGGTGCCGACGGCGACGGGCATGGTTAGGCCGCCGAGGAGGGCGAGGGCGGGGACGACGAGGAAGCCGCCGCCGGCGCCGACGAGTCCGGTGACGAGGCCGACGGCGAGGCCTTCGAGGACGACTTTGAGGACGGGCAGTTCGTTGTTGTGGGTGGAGGCGGTTTTGTTTTTGCGGCCGCGGATCATGGCGATGGAGGTGG
>JAPFFX010000008.1 GCA_026645375.1 Citricoccus sp. WCRC_4
GTGGTCCTCCTGGACGTCCCGGCCGAGACCGCGCACGCGCGCATCACGGCCCGTGGCGAGGACGACGAGCACCTGGACTTCCTCCGGGCGTCCCGTGCCGCCTACCTCGAGTACGCAGCGGCCCACGGCTGGGCCGTGGTGGACGCCACCGGCCCTACCCTCGAGATCCTGGTCCGGATCCGGCAGGGCTCGGTGCGCCCCAGGGCGTGAGCGGCCGCCCGGCAGGGTTCGTCACCGCCGGGCCCGACGCCGGCCCTCGCGGCCGCCGGGATCGTCCCGTCCCGGGACGGTCACCGCTGGTCCGGCGCGCGGCACCGCAGTAGGTTGTGGACGTGGCGGCCCAGGACCTGGGGGCCCTGCCCGTGGGGTTCGAGCGCTTCCACCGGCGGGACTTCCTCAACTACCAGTTCAACCGGGCGCACGCGCTGGGCTTCGCCGATCGCGGTGAGCTCCTCGCCGCGGCGGCCCGCGTCCGCTCCGGACCCGACTGCGTCCCCGTCTTCGAGGACCTCTCCGCGCGGGCCGCCGCCACCGGCCGGACCCGGCACGCCGCGGGTTACCTGCGCCTGGCGGAGTTCTTCACGCCGCCGCGGTCGGAGGAGAAGCTCGCGCGCTACCGGCGCCTCCGGGACCTGTATGACGCCGCGTTCGCGGGCACCGGCGTCGTTCGCCACGAGGTGCCCTACGCCCAGGCCGCGCTGCCCGCCTACCGCCTGCCCGCGGCCGGCCCGGGCACCGGGGTCACGGTGGTGCTGCACGGCGGATTCGACTCGGTGATCGAGGAGTTCCAGCCCGTCTGGCAGCGCCTGGCCGCCGCGGGGTTCGACGTGGTCGCGTTCGAGGGCCCGGGGCAGGGCGGGGCGAGGGCGCTGCACGGACTGACCTCCGAGCACGACTGGGAGAGACCGGTCGGCGCGGTGCTGGACCACTTCCGCCTGACAGAAGCCGCCCTGGTGGGGATCTCGATGGGCGGGTACTGGGCGCTACGCGCCGCCGGGCTGGAACCGCGCATCCGGCAGGTAGTGGCGTGGCCACCGGTCTACGACTGGCTGTACCGGCTGCCCACCGTGGCGCGTGGACCCGTCCGGGGAATGCTGGGACACCGGGACTTCATGCGCTGGAGCGTGCGCACCCGGGCCCGGCTGTTCCCGACGCTGCGGGTGGTGGTCGAGCAGGTGCTGTACATGGTCGACAGCGACGACCCGGCCGACGTCGTGGACTGGTTCCTGGGCATGAACGCCCGGCACCTGGGCAGTGAGCGGGTGCGCCAGGACGTGCTGCTGATGTGCGGGGAGCACGACGCGTTCCAGCCGCCGGCGCTGGCCCGGGCCCAGGCCCGGGCGCTGACGGGCGCCCGCAGCCTGGCCGTGCGGACGTTCACGGCGGCCGAGCACGCCGACCAGCACTGCCAGATGGGGAACCTGGACCTGGCCTGCCGGGTGCTGACCACCTGGTTGCGGGACCCCGCCGGGCTGGCAGGATGAGGCCATGGACGAGGTGACGGACGCTCCACGACCGGACGGCAGCGGGCCGGGCGCCGGCGCGGGGCACCGGGCCCGCGGCGCGGTGCCCGAGGTGGCCCCGGCGTCATGGTGGAGTCGCCTGTGGAAGCCGTTCTGGGCGGTGCCGGCGGCCTGCGTCCTGGTGTTCCTGGTCCTCGGCATCGTCCTGCCCCAGGTGGAGGACTCCTGGGGGACCACCGACCTGCAGTACGTCTTCCAGGGTGGTCCGGACGGGGCTCGGGGACTGCTGGGCACGATCGCCACGGCCATGATCTCGGTGACCGGTCTGGTCTTCTCCATCACCATGGTGGTCCTGCAGCTGGCCTCCAGCCAGTTCACCCCGCGGGTCCTGGGGGGATTCCTGCAGAACCGGGTGGTGCAGTCCACGCTGGGCATCTTCATCTCCACCTTCGTGTTCGCCCTGACCGTGACCCGGTCCGTGCGCGGCGACAACTCCACCGAGCAGTTCGTCCCCCAGGTCTCCGTGACCCTGGCATTCGTGCTGGTCCTGGTCTCCATGGGGCTCTTCCTGGCCTTCATCCACCACATCACCACCTCGATCCAGGTCTCCCACGTCATCTCCCGGATCGGGGACCAGACGGCGGCGCTCGCCGACCGGATGTTCCCGGAGCCCGCGGATGCCGAAGCCTCGGCCTTCGGGCCCACCTGGTCTCCGGAACCCGGCACGCCGCACCTCCGGCTCGAGGCGCCCCGGCACGGCGTGATCACCCACGTGGACTACGCCGGGCTGGTCCGCTGGGCGCGGGAACGGGACGTGGTGGTCACGCTGGACCGGCCGGTGGGCCAGTTCCTGACGGAGGGGCAGCACGTGCTGCGGATCTGGGGCGCCGCCGTCGGGCTGGAGGGGACCTCCGGGCCGGGCGACCCCTACGGGCACATCGGACTGGGCCCGCAGCGGGAGATGCGCCAGGACGTCGCCTTCGGCATCCGCCAGCTCGTGGACATCGGCAACCGCGCCCTGTCTCCGGGGGTCAACGACCCGACGACGGCCGTGCAGTGCCTGGACGAGCTCCACCGGATCCTGCGTGTGCTGGTCCGGCGCGCCTCGCCCAGCCCCTACATCACCGACGACGCCGGCCGGGTCCGGGTGGTGCACCACCCCCAGGCCATCCCGGAGCTGGTGGAACTGGCCCTGCTGGAGATCGCCCACAGCGGGGACGACCTTCAGGTGCCTCACCGGCTGCGCACCCTGCTGGAGGATCTCGTGGAGGTCACCGCGGAACGCTACCGCCCCGCGGTGCAACGGTTGCTGGAGGGGCTTCCGGCGTTGGGCCGGGCTGACGGCGAGGGTGACGGCGAGGGTGACGGCGAGGACGACGACGGCAACGACGGACAGGACGTGATCGCCAACGAACACCTCGTGAGGGCGGAACAGGCCGGGGAGGGGACCGGCCGCGTGGTGTGACGCCTGGCCGGACCGGGGGCGGGTGGCCCTGGCGGGTGCGACCGCGTAGGTGCTGCTGGTGGTCGGGCCGCGCGTCTCGGACGCGCGCCGTTCAACGGCGCCGGTGGTCCTCGGCGTAGGCGGCGAAGATGGTCTCGGCGTCGTCACCGGACACGAAGTCCTCCGCCAGCACCGCCCCCAACCGGTCCAGGGCCGCTGAGAGCCGGGTGGCGCCGGCCTGGAGTTCCGGGGCCTGCGAGCGGTGGGCGCTGTCCCGCAGGGCCAGCGCGTAGGGCAGCTGCCGGGCCAGGGACAGTTCCGCGTCCTCCTCGACGAAGAAGTAGCTCTCCATGTGCTGGGCGAAGTCGATGCCCGCCTGCTCGATCCGTCCGGACAGGTCGTCCAGTACCCGGGCCGCCGTCTCCGGTCCCACCTCGTGGAGGGCCTCGGCGTAGCCCGCATCCTTCATTCCCCGCAAGGCCAGCGCCAGGGCCCGCCGATGCGAGAGCGGCGGATACACCTGGGTGAACCACGTCAGCCCGGCCGTCAGGAGGGCGAACCCGGTCAGCGCCTGGAGCGGGGCCGCCACCCGGATCCACGGGCTGGTGGCCACGACGTCACCGAAGCCGACGGTCGACAGCGTGGTCAGGGAGACGTAGAGCGCCTCGGACAGGTTCGGGTGGTTCGCCGGGTCCACGCCGGAGTAACTGAACCCCTCGGGCAGGTGCGGCAGGTAGACCAGCGCCCAGCCCACCGCCTGCAGCAGCACCCACATCAGGATCACGGCCACCATGCCCGCGGGCCCGGTCGCGGAACTGAACCGGTGACCGGCCAGCCTGGAGACCCTCCACAGGCCCGAGAGCACCCCGCGGCTGAGACCTCCCTGCCCCTTGGGGTGCAACAGGCTGTGGAACATGTCCCGCAGCCCTACCAGGATCACCAGGATGCCGGCGATGCTCAGCACGATGTCCACGGCGGGTCTCCGTTCCTGGTCGACAGTCGCATGGTCGGGATCCCGGCCGGTGCGTCACCCGGCCGGTCGGTCCGCGCTCCACCGAGCGTACCGGCGTCAAGGACGCACGAGAGGGATGTCCCGGCACCGGGATTGCTACGCTGGAACGCATGTCCACCGCACTGACCCTTGCCCTCCTCGCGGTCGGACTCATCCTCACCCCCCTGTTCTGCCGGTGGTGGGGCCGCAACGCCGGGTGGCCCCTGGCGGCCGTGTACACCCTCGCCGCGGTGGCGTACCTGCCCGCACTGGCCCAGGGGACGGCAGCCCGCGCCGGCGCTGCCGGCACTGCCGGTACAGCAGCTGATTCACCCGCCACGTGGTCCATCCCGTGGATTCCCTCCTGGGGCCCCGGCGGGGGAGAGGGCATCAGGTTGGCGTTCTCCGCCGACCCCGTCTCGAGCGTCTTCACCCTGATCGCGCTGCTCATCGGCGCGGTGGTGCTCGTCTACTCCACCCGGTACCTGGACCCCGGCCCCAACCTGAGCTTCTACCTCGGGATGGCCCTGTTCACGCTGGCCATGGTCGGCCTCGTGACCGCGGACGACCTGGCGGTCCTGTTCATCTGCTGGGAACTGACCTCGTTGGCGTCCTTCCTGCTCATCGCCCGCTCGGGCCAGAGCGCCTTCGCGCCCTCGATGCGGACCCTGCTCGTCACCTTCCTCGGCGGACTGGCCCTGCTCGTCGCCGTCGTGCTGATCGCCGTCCGGGCGGGAACCACGAACCTGGGCGAGATCATGGCCTCGGACCTGTGGGCCCAGGACCCCGCCTTCACCACCACGGTCGGGCTGCTCATCGCCCTGGCCGCCATGACCAAGTCGGCCCAGTTCCCCTTCCACTCCTGGCTGCCCGACGCGATGGCCGCCGCCACCCCCGTCTCGGCCTACCTGCACGCCGCCGCCGTGGTCAAGGCCGGCATCTTCCTGCTGCTGCGCTTCTCGCCGGTCTTCCATGACGACGTGCTGTGGTCCGTCCTGCTCGTCGTCGTGGGCCTGGTGACCTCGGCCGTCGGTGGCTGGCGGGCACTGCAGCAGCACGACCTGAAGAAGCTGATGGCCTACTCCACGGTCAGCCAGCTGGGACTCATCGTCGCCGCGATCGGCACCGGGACCGAGGCCGGCATCGCCGCCGCCCTGATCCACACCATCGCGCACGCGCTGTTCAAGTCCGGGCTGTTCATGGTGGTCGGAGTGGTGGACCACGCCACCGGCACGCGAGACCTGCGGCGCCTGCCGGTGCTGTACCGGGCGCTGCCGTTCACCTTCGTGGTGACCGTCCTGGGCGCCGGCGCGATGGCGGGCATCCCACCCCTGCTCGGATTCATCTCCAAGGAGTCCATCTTCACGGCCCTCAACCACTGGGCCGCGGACGGGGGTGCGTCCGGCACGCTCGCGGCGTGGGCGGGCCCGGTCGCGCTGGCCGGCGCCGCCCTCGGCTCGGTGCTCACCTTCGCCTACTGCGCCAAGATCGTCGTCGGCGGCTTCCTGGATCCGGAGCGTCCCGGGCGTCCGGGCCATGCCGGACACCACGCGCCGGCCGCTGCCCGGGATCATGGGTGGGACCACGGGCACGGCACCGCCGCCGACGTCCCGGTGCACGCCCCCGGCGGCATCCTGGTGACCGCCACCGCGCTGCCGATCCTCGCCTCCGTCGCCGCGCTCTTCGCCCTGCCGCTGCTGGACGTCGCGGTCGGCGCCGCCACGGACACGGCCCTGCCGGGCGCTGGGTCGGAACCGCACTTCGTGCTCTGGCACGGCATCACCGCCGAACTGCTCACCACCCTCGCGGTCTTCGCCGTCGGCCTGGTGACGGTCCTGCTGCGCCACCGGCTCTGGCCGGCGCTGGAGGAGGCCGGGCTGCCGTTCGGCGGTGCCTCGATCATCGAGGCCTGCACCCGGGGCCTGACCGTGGCCGGCCACGCCGTGGCCCGGCTGACCGCCCGGGACGCGGCCGCCTCCCACGCCGCCATGATGGTGGCCTCGCTCGTGGCCGTCGTGGTCCCCGGGGTCCTGCTGCTCAGTGCACAGGGCAGCCTGCCGCCGCTGCGCGAGGGCCTGAACCAGCCGGTGGACGTGGTGCTGCTCGTGCTGCTGGCGGCCTCGGCGCTCGGCGTGGCGTTCACCCGATCGCGACTGGGCGCCACGGTGGCCCTGTCCGCCATCGGCATCCTCATGACGGTCCAGATCCTGGCCCTCGGCGCCCCGGACGTGGCCCTGACGCAGTTGCTCGTGGAGAGCCTGACCATCATCGTCATCATGCTGGTGCTGCAGAAGCTGCCGCGGACCTTCAAGAACCCCAGGGCGGCCCGGGCGCTGCCGGCCGCGGTCATCGCCGTGGGCGCCGGGCTCGCCACCGGCCTGGCCACCTGGGGGCTGACCGGCCGGCGGGAGAAGTCCGACGTCGGCACGTACCTGCTGGAGAACGGCCAGGAGATCACCGGCGGGGACAACATCGTCAACGTCATCCTGGTCGAGTTCCGCGCCCTGGACACCCTCGGGGAACTGGCCGTGCTGGGCATGGCCGGCATCGCCCTGGCCGCCGTGCTCTCCACCGTCCGCAACCGGTACATGGACCCGGACCCGGACAAGGTGGCCCGCGAGGAGATGTCGGCCCGTCAGGAGCAGGACGGCGCCGACCGCCCCGGCGGCCCGGACCTCGGCGGCGACACCGCCCGCCGCGCCATCCTCAGCTCCTGGGGCAACATCAGCCAACTCCAGCTGATGCTGCGGTTCCTGCTCCCGCTGCTCGCGGTCATCTCCGCCATCCTGTTCCTGCGCGGCCACAACGAGCCCGGGGGCGGCTTCATCGCGGCCCTCGTGGGCTCGGGCATCGTGGGGCTCGTCTACGTGTCCACCTCGCGGGACCGGCAGATCGGCGCGCCCCGGGCGCCCATCTACCTGATCGGCGGCGGCGTGGTCGTCGCCGTGGGCACGGGCCTGTGGAACATGGTGTTCACGGGGACCTACATGGAGCCCCAGCACGGCTACGTCCTCGGCCAGCACGTCAGCACGTCCATGGTGTTCGACGCCGGCGTCTACCTGGCCGTCGTCGGGCTCATCCTGCTCGCCTTCAACGTCCTGGGCACCGCGCGCTCGGCCCACCAGCGCCCCGGCGGGGAGGGCGCCCGTGAGCGCGTGGACGAGGCCGTGCTGGGAGAGGTGGACGGGCCGATGGACAACCCGATCGACGGCCTGCTCGCTGCAGACCGGATGGCCGCCACCGACGGAAGGCCCTTGAAACCGGTGAAGCCCACCACCCAGCACATCTCCTCCGGCACCCAGCCCGGCGAATGGGGGCGGTGACATGTTGGTCCTCGCCGTGACCGTGGGCGTACTGACCGCCGCGGGCGTGTGGCTGCTGCAGCAGCGGAGCATGGTCCGTGCCATCTTCGGGCTGACCCTCATCTCCCACGCCGTCAACCTGCTGCTCCTGACCACCGGGGTGCCGGGCTGGCGCGTGGAACCGCTGATGTCCACGGCGCAGGCCGCGGACGCCGCGGATCCGCTGCCCCAGGCCTTCGTGCTGACCGCCATCGTCATCTCCATGGCCACCACCATCTTCATGCTGGCCCTGGCCGTGATCGGCCGGGACGACGACCAGGAGAAGGTGCCCGAGACCGGGGAGGAGCACGCATGACCGAACTGATGACCCCCGGATCCCTGCTGGCGCTGTTCGTGGCCGTGCCCCTGCTCTGTGCGGGCCTGTCCGTGATCTTCCGCCAGCGCGTGGTCGATCGGATCCTGCTCGTCGGGGTCCCCGTCCTCGCGATCGCCGGGGCGGTGGCCCTGATGCTGTTCCACCGTGAGGTCCCCGTGCTGGCCAGTGCCATCGGCGCCTACGAGGGTGGCATCGCGATCCCCCTGGTCTCGGACACGCTCACCGCCCTGATGCTGGCCACCACCGGACTCGCCACGGCAGCCTCCGGCTGGTTCCTGACCCTCACCGGCGAGGCCCGGCTGCGGTTCGTCCCGGCGCTGGCCCTGTTGCTGATGACCGGCGTCAACGGCGCCCTGCTGACGGGTGACCTGTTCAACCTCTTCGTCTTCGTCGAGGTGATGCTGCTGCCGTCCTACGCCCTGATCGCGGTGACCGGGACCTGGCGGCGCCTGGGCCTCGGACGCATGTTCGTCATCGTCAACCTGGTGACCAGCCTGATCCTGCTGATGGGCGTCGGCCTGGTCTACGGATCGGCCGGAGCCGTGAACCTCGCCGTCCTGGCCGGGCGGGCCGCCGAGGACCCCCAGGTCGCCCTGGCGGTCACCGTGGTGCTGCTGGCGCTGGCCATCAAGGCCGGCGTGGTTCCCGTCCACGGCTGGCTCCCCCGGGCCTACCCCGGGACCTCGGCGGGGATCATGGCACTGTTCTCGGCCCTGCACACCAAGGTCGCGCTGTACGCGATCTTCCGCATCTACTTCACGACCTTCGAGCCGGGTTCGCCGTCCGGCGCCGACGGAGCCGGAATGGCGTCCGCGGTCGCGGTGGTGATCACCGTCGTCGTGCTCGCCACCATGGTGGTGGGCGCGATCGGTTCCCTCGGCGAACAGCGGTTCCGCGGTGTCCTGGCCTTCCAGATGGTCGCCGGGGTGGGGCACATCCTGATCGGTGTCGCCGTGACCTCGCCCGCGGCCGTGGCGGCGGGGTTGTTCTACCTGGTCCACCACGTGGTCACGATGGCCTCGTTGCTGACCACCGTCGGGGCCGTCGAGCACACCTACGGCACCGGGGTGCTGGGCCGGATCTCCGGGGTGATGCACCGGGACCGGCTGGCCACCGTCCTGGTGGCCCTGGGGCTGCTGTCCCTGGCCGGGCTGCCGCCCACCTCGGGACTGTGGGGCAAGCTGGGGCTGGGCCTGGCCGTGGCGGAGGCCGGTGAGGCCGGCCCCGCCGGTGCCTGGCAGACCCCGGTGTTCCTGGTGGCCATCGTGGTCTCGTCCGTGGTCACCCTCGTGGCCCTGCAGCGGCTGTGGGGCTCCAGCTTCGCGGGCGCCCCGCTCCACCGCTACTGGCCGGCCGCGCCCGAGGGGGGACGGGCGAAGGCCCAGACCCTGGAGGGCGACGTGCGCATCCCGCTCCGGCTCCTGGCCCCCGGGACGATGATGATGGGCGTCTCCATCGCCCTCTTCCTCTTCGCCGGAGCCCTGATGCCCTTCATCGACACCGCGACGGCGGGGCTCTTCGAGACCGGTCCCTACATCGAGGCGGTGCTGCCATGAGAACCGACCAGCCGCGTCACCGCAGCTCCTGGCGGTTCAGCGTCGGGTCCATGGTCGCCTACGTGGCCTGGCTCATCGGCCAGGTCATCGCCGGGTCACTGACCGTGGCCCGCCGCGCCGTGGTCCCCGGCCGGTTCGCGGAGCCGTCCATCGTGGCCTTCCCCCTGCGCTGCAACACCGACCTGGAGGTCACGTGGATGGCCTCCTCCATCACCATCACCCCGGGCACCCTCGTGGTGGGCACCGCCCACGGCTCGGACACCGAACCGGTGACCGTCTTCGTCCACTCGGTCTTCGATGCGGACCGGGAGTCCGTCCACGAGGGCCTGAGGCAGATGGAGGACCGGCTGCTGCGGATGACCCGCGGGGCACAATGGCAGGACCACGGGGGAGGGGAGGACAGATGAGCATCGACTCCGCCTATGACGTGGTGCTCTCCGCGGTACTGCTGATCCTGGCCGCCGCCATTCTGCTGGGGCTCTACCGGATCTTCACGGCCTCGTCGGCCGCCGAACGGGCCGTGGTCGGGGACCTGGTGTACTTCGCGGGCATCGGGATCCTGATGATCGTCGGCATCCAGTCCGGCTCCGCGGTCATCCAGGACGCCGCCATGCTCGCGGCGTTCCTGGGCATCCTGGCCACCGTGGCGCTGGCACGCATCCTGACGAGAGGGGAACGCTAGTGGAGGGGTATGAGATCCTCGCCGCCGTCCTGATCCTGGGGGGCGCGCTGCTGGTGCTGCTCTCAGCCGTGGCCATGGTCCGGGCCCGGGACGCCCTGCAGATGATGAACGTGTTCTCGCCCGCCACGGCGATGGGCCTTCCCCTGATGGTGGCCGGGGTGTTCGCGCACCTGACCGGCCGGGACGGGTTCGACTGGTGGGTCCTGCTGGTCAGCCTCGTCACCATCGCCTCCCTGGTGATCGTGTCCTCGCTGGCCTCGAACACCCTCGCCCGCGCGGTGTACCAGTCCGGTGCTCCCGTGGATCCCCAGACCCATCCCCAGGACCTGGCCGGTCCGGCGCGTACGTCTCCAGACGCCTGAGGTCCCCGACGCGCCGGGGGCCCGGCTCGCTTGAAGCGCGTCCAGCGGGCACGCCGAGGCCACGGTCACGACCGCGGCGTGAGGCGTCAGTTGCGCTGGTCGTCCTGGGTGGGTGCGGCCTTCGGCTGCTCCAGGACGCGCGGCTCGTCGGCATGCTGGCCCTTGCGCTCGGAGGTGCCGTCCACGAGGTCGGCGAGCTTCGCGGCGGCCTCGGCCAGGGCGCGCAGCCCGCGTCCGGCCTCGCCGCGGCCGCGCTCGGCGGCCTGGCGGATCGTGGTGTCCCGCTCGGTGCGGCTCCCGGTGTTGCGGGTCATGAAGTCGTTGATCTGCTGCGTGACGGATGAGGTCGTGCTCCGCAACTGATCCCACGCGTCGGCGGTGTTGGACCGCGCCGAGACCCCCGACGTCGGCCCGCCCGCCTTCCGGCGGACCGAGACGGGCTCGGTGGGCTGGTTCGTGGAGTCGGCGGGGCGGCCTTCTCGATCGGCAGTCTGGTCCGGGTGCTGTGGCTCCGAGGTCATGGGGGTGAGTCTAGGGTGCTCTCTTTGCAGCGGCTACAGGCGCAATTCTCGACGTGGAGCCGGGCCCTCTGACCACACACGTCCCAGTCGACTGTTAGCGTTCGATCATCGACGTCGCTGGTCACGTTGGGATCCGGCATCTCGTCATCGCTAGTGAAGGGGGAGCGCCCGTGGATGCTGTGCCCGATGAGGGAATGTCCGTCATGCCGGTGGGGGTCTATGAGTCGTTGTTGACCGAAGGGCTGTCGGACAGGCTGGCCCATTTACAGGACGCCACCTTTCGCACTCTGGATGTTCCCGGGGGTGAAGACCCGCAACGACTGGCCACCCACTTATCCAGTGTCATCCGGCACGCCTTGGAAGCGGAGCGGAATGTCTCAAAGCGCGTCGAACTGGCGCAGCAGATCATTGATCTCCTCGGAGACGACTATCAGTCTGAATCCCCTGATGCCCACCATGGTTTGTCGACCCTGGCGGAGATTCGCCGACTTGATGATCCGTCGCAAGCGATGATGACCCGCCCGGAAGCTCCGTTATCTGACGCAGCGCTTCTGACGAACTCTTCCCATGAACCGAGCCTGGGTGCCGAACTGCGATCCGAAATTGAGACGGCAGACCGGGTCGATCTGTTGTGCGCGTTCGTTAAATGGCACGGTCTTCGAGTGCTCGAGAAACAGCTCGGCGAGCTGAAGAGACGTGGGGTGCCCTTCCGAGTCATCACGACAACCTATGTGGGAGCAACGGAGCGGCGAGCTCTCGACCGAATCGTGAAGGACTTCGGCGGTGAAGTCCACATCAGCTACGAGACGCAGTCGACCCGGTTGCACGCCAAGGCATGGATGTTCCACCGGCACAGTGGATTCAGCACCGCGTATGTGGGCTCATCGAATCTCTCCAAGTCCGCCTTGTTGGAGGGGCTGGAGTGGAACGTCCGGTTGTCCTCTATCGCCACGCCTGAACTCATGCGGAAGTTCGAGGCCACCTTCGAAACATACTGGCAAGACCCATCCTTCGAACCATATGACCCAGATCAGGACGCTGCGCACCTGGATCGTGAAATCAAAAACGGTTCGTTTGCCAGCGAGGGTGAGCAGGTTGATCTTTCAGGACTGGATGTTCGCCCTTACCCGCACCAAGCATTGATGCTGGAAGATCTCCAAGCGGAGCGAGCGATCCACCAGCGTCACCGGAACCTCATTGTTGCAGCAACCGGAACCGGTAAGACGGTTATCGCCGGCCTGGACTATCGAAACCTCCTGGCCGAGCATCGACGGGATTTGCGATTGCTGTTCGTCGCGCATCGAAAAGAGATTCTCGAACAGGCGTTACGGACATACAGAAATATCCTCGCTGACGGATCCTTCGGGGAACTCTTCGTGGACGGGCGTCGTCCGCAGGAGTGGAACCATGTGTTTGCCAGCGTTCAATCGTTGACGGCCAAGGGATTGAGCTCCTTTGCCGAAGACCATTTCGACGTCGTGGTCGTTGACGAGTTCCATCACGCTGAGGCCGCCACCTGCCGGTCCATCCTGGAGCATTTCCAGCCACACGAATTGTTGGGTCTAACCGCCACTCCGGAGCGAGCGGATGGTGTCAACGTCAAGACGTTTTTCGATAACCGCGTTGCGTCGGAGTTGCGGCTGTGGGACGCCTTGGATGCTGACATTCTGGTCCCCTTCCATTACTTCGGCGTGTCCGACAATGTCGATGTCTCCGAAGTTTCGTGGCGGGCAGGGAAGTACGACCCCCGGGAACTCGAGAACCTCTACACGGGCGATGATGCACGGGCACGATTGATCGCACGCCAGCTCGTGGACAAAACGGGATCGCTGGATGACCTCAAGGCACTGGGATTCTGTGTCTCCGTTCTTCACGCACGTTTCATGGCAGATCGATTCAACTCCGTCAACATTCCATCGACCGTAGTCACTGGAGAGACACCGAGAGAGGAGCGCCGGAAGGCGCTCGACGCAATACGTCGAGGCGAGATCAAGTGCATCTTCACCGTCGATGTCTTCAACGAGGGTCTCGACATCCCTCAGATCAACACAGTTCTCTTTCTTCGTCCGACGCACAGCGCGACGATTTTCCTCCAGCAATTGGGGCGTGGTCTTCGACGCTCGTATGGGAAGGACGTGCTCACGGTCCTCGACTTCATTGGCATGCAACGGAAGGAGTTCCGTTTCGATCAGAAGCTGCGAGCGTTGACGGGATCGGGTCGTAAACGCCTCATTGAGGACATCGACAAGGGTTTCCCGTTTCTTCCTGCTGGTTCCCAAATCGTCCTGGACCCCGTTGCTAAAGATGTGGTCATCAAGAACGTCAAGGGACAGATCGCGATGACTGTGAACCAGCTGGCGCAAGACATTCGAGAGCACGCCCATGGTCGATCTCTGTGGGAGTACCGCCTCAATGAGTACCTCCAAGAAGCAGGTCGGAGTCTCTCAGATGTATACCGCTCAGGCTCTAACGGACGCTCATGGACGACACTCAAAATGCGAGCAGACCGCGTGGAACCACGAGTGGATATGCCCCCAGCGGAGCTGAATCAGATTCTTCGTGCTTCATCGCTGTTACATGTCGATGATCACGAGCGGGCGGAGGTTTACTTGCGTCTTCTCCGCGAGGACATACACGTCTCGGAACTAACCGACCGCGACAAGATCTTCGCCGAGATGCTCTATTTCGCCGCGATCTACCAAAAGGGACGGTTCGGTTCCTTGGACGAGGCCTTCGGATGGGTGCGGACCCAAACGAGGTTTGTGGCGGAAGTTGAGGAGATCTTCGAACACACGCTCTCCTCAACGAGAACTAACCCGACGACGACGGCGCTGGGAGCGTCGGTTCCCTTGCTGGCCCACGCCCATTATCGACGTGATGAAATCTTGCCAGCATTGGGGATCCGGACCTTCGATTCGTCTCCTGACATGGCTCACGTCAGCGGCGTAGCGTGGTCCAAAAAGTTCTCAACAGATGCCCTTCTCATCAATTTGAGGAAGTCTGAACGGGATTTTTCGCCGACGACTATGTACCGCGATTACGCCATCAGTCGGAGCCAGTTCCACTGGGAGAGTCAGAACAGCACACGAGCCAACTCTTCAACGGGTCGGAGGTACGTCACCAAGAAGTCCAACGGATCGAACACGCTGTTGTTCGTTCGCGAGACGCCCAACAACGACATCGGGGCCGCCCCGTTTGTTTGCTTGGGGACGGCGGATCTCAACTCGTGGGATGGCGAGCGTCCGATGCAAGTCACGTGGAACTTGCATCGAGAGATGCCCATGGAAGTCTTCAGGGTCGCGAGCGCCGTGGTCTGATCCAACAGTGGTCGAGCAGTAGGTGGCGAGGAGGGCATGTCTTCGGCCCGGAACAAACTCACCCCCGCCCGCGTTACTTCAAC
>JAPFFX010000022.1 GCA_026645375.1 Citricoccus sp. WCRC_4
ACGCCCGGATGGGCGTCGACGACTTCGCCGAGACGTTCGGCGTGGACCTGGACGACGAGGACGACATCGACACGGTCGGCGGCCTGCTCGCCAAGACCCTCGGCCGGGTCCCGATCCAGGGCTCGTGCGTGACCGTGCAGGGCATCGAGCTGACCGCCGAGTCCCTCGAGGGGCGTCGCAACCGCGTCGCCCGCCTCGTCGTCCGGGACACCGCCGGACCCCGACGCCGGCCGGGTACCGAACTGGTGCCGGCGCCTCAGGCCGAGGACGAACACACCGACGCCCACGCATCCCGGGAGGCCCGATGACCAACCTGCTCGACCCCAACGCGGTACCCGAGGACTTCCGGGCCGGATTCGTCTCCCTCGTGGGGCGGCCGAACGCCGGCAAGTCCACGCTGACCAACGCCCTGGTGGGGGAGAAGGTGGCCATCACCTCCTCCAAGCCGCAGACCACCCGGCACACCATCCGCGGCATCGTCCACCGGGACACCTTCCAGCTGGTGCTGGTGGACACGCCCGGGCTGCACCGGCCACGGACCCTGCTGGGCCAGCGGCTCAACGACCTGGTGGCCGAGACGCTGGGCGAGGTCGACGCCGTCGGGTTCTGTATCCCGGCGGACGAGAGGATCGGGCCGGGGGACCGCTACATCGCCGGCCAGCTGGCCCTGCTGAATCGCCGCCCGGTCGTCGCGCTGGTGACCAAGACGGACAAGGTGAAGCCGGACCAGGTCGCCGAGCAGCTGCTGGCCGTCACGGCACTGGGGGACGAGGTCCTGGGTCCGGAGAACGGCGGGGCCGGCTTCGCGGCAGTCGTGCCCGTCTCCGCGGTCAAGGGGCACCAGGTCGAGGACGTGGCGGAGGTGCTGGCCGGTCAGTTGCCCCTCTCCCCGCCGCTGTACCCCGGGGGCGAGCTCACGGACGAGCCGGAGGCCGTCATGGTCGCCGAGCTGATCCGCGAGGCGGCCCTGGAGGGGGTACGGGACGAGCTGCCGCACTCCGTGGCCGTCGTCGTCGAGGAGATGAACCCGCGCGAGGGGCGGCCCGCGGACAGGCCGCTGCTGGACGTGCACGCCAACGTGTTCGTGGAGCGGGACAGCCAGAAGGCGATCATCATCGGCAAGGGCGGCTCCCGGCTCAAGGCGATCGGCTCCCAGGCCCGCACCTCGATCGAGCGGCTCCTGGGCACCCCCGTCTACCTGGACCTGCGGGTCAAGGTCGCCAAGGAGTGGCAGCGCGATCCCAAGCAGCTCGGCCGCCTGGGGTTCTGACCCTCTCCGGGCCTCGGTGCGCGCGGTGCTAGTCTGATCCCATGCGTGACCGACTGGGACTCGCCGGGATCCTCCCGGACACCGTTGCGGGGCTGCTACTAGGCCGCCGCAACGGGGCTGAGCCGTCGGTCGTGGTGCCCGCCACGCGCTGACGCGCCGGGTGTTCGCAGCACCCGGTGGGGCCGGATCCCCGTTGCGGAGGAAGAACCACGGCCCTGCCCCCCGTCAGACCCTCCGGTCCACGCCGGATCCATGAAAGGCACGCTGAAGAGCACCATGCGCAACCTGCAGAAGTCCTCCGGGATGAAGTTCCACAAGTACACCCCCTTCCAGGACCAGATCCAGGTCCACCTCCCGGACCGCACCTGGCCGGACAAGGTCATCACCGAGGCACCGCGCTGGTGCGCGGTCGACCTGCGCGACGGCAACCAGGCCCTCATCGACCCGATGGGGCCGGAACGCAAGCTGCGGATGTTCGAACTGCTGGTGTCCATGGGCTACAAGGAGATCGAGGTCGGCTTCCCGTCGGCGTCGCAGACCGACTTCGACTTCGTCCGCCAGTTGATCACCGAGGACCGGATCCCCGAGGACGTCACCATCCAGGTCCTGACCCAGTCCCGCGAGCACCTGATCGAGCGCACGTATGAGGCGCTCGAGGGCTGCCACCGCGCGATCGTGCACCTGTACAACTCCACCTCCGTGCTCCAGCGCCGCGTCGTGTTCCGCGAGGACCAGGACGGCATCGTGGACATCGCCACCTCCGGTGCCCGGTTGTGCCGGAAGTACGAGGAGCAGATGAAGGGCACGGAGATCATCTACGAGTACTCCCCGGAGTCCTTCACCGGCACGGAGCTCGAGTTCGCCGCCCGCATCTCCAACGAGGTGGCCGAGGTCCTGGAGGCCTCCACCGACCGCCAGATGATCCTGAACCTGCCGGCCACCGTGGAGATGGCGACCCCGAACGTCTACGCGGACTCGATCGAGTGGATGCACCGGAACCTCGCCAACCGTGATGCCATCATCCTGTCCCTGCACCCGCACAACGACCGCGGGACCGGAGTGGCCGCCGCCGAGCTGGGCTACCTGGCCGGCGCGGACCGGATCGAGGGCTGCCTCTTCGGCAACGGTGAGCGCACCGGGAACGTGGACCTGGTGACCCTGGGCATGAACCTCTACAGCCAGGGCATCGACCCGATGATCGACTTCTCGGACATGGACTCGATCCGCCGGACGGTCGAGTACTGCAACCAGCTCCAGGTCGCCGAGCGGGTGCCCTACGGCGGCGACCTGGTGTTCACCGCCTTCTCCGGCTCCCACCAGGACGCCATCAAGAAGGGCTTCGAGGTGATGGACGCCGACGCCGCCGAGGCCGGTACCGACCGGGACGGCATCCCGTGGGCGGTTCCCTACCTGCCGATCGACCCCCAGGACATCGGCCGCTCCTACGAGGCCGTGATCCGGGTGAACTCGCAGTCCGGCAAGGGCGGCGTGGCCTACCTGCTCAAGAGCGAGCACAACCTGGACCTGCCGCGGCGTGCGCAGATCGAGTTCTCCCACGTGATCCAGCGGATGGCGGACAGCCAGGGCGGGGAGGTCACGGGCGACCAGCTCTGGCAGGTCTTCCAGGACGAATACCTGCCGGCCGAGGAGGGCCAGACCCGCTGGGGCCACTACCGGCTCGGCGCGGTGCACTCCGAGACCGCCGAGGACGGCAGCTTCACGATGACGGTCGAGGCCGACGTCGCGGGCGTGCGGCACCAGCGCACCGCGTCCGGCAACGGCCCCATCGCCGCCCTGCTGACGATCCTGTCCGAGGACGGCCTCGACATCCGGGTGCTGGACTACACCGAGCACGCCCTGTCGGAGGGCGGCTCGGCGATGGCAGCGGCGTACGTCGAGTGCGCCGTGGGGGAGCGCGTCCTCTGGGGCGTGGGACTGGACTACAACACCACGATGGCCTCGCTCAAGGCCGTCGTCTCCGCCGTCAACCGTGCCCTGCGGGACGACGCCGAACTGCTCGAGGCCACCGTCGGCGCCGCGGCGTCCGGGTCAGCCGCCCTCTGACGGGCACCGACGATGGCGGGCCGGGGCGGCGGCTATGCCGCCAACAGCTACCGCACCGATGCCCTGGTGCTGCGCACCTACAAGCTCGGTGAGGCCGATCGCATCATCGTGCTGCTGACCCCCGGCCACGGCCAGGTCCGGGCCGTGGCCAAGGGGGTCCGCCGGACGACCTCGAAGTTCGGGGCCACCCTGGAACCGTTCATGCTGTCCCGGCTCCAGCTCGTCCACGGACGGAACCTGGACATCATCACCCAGGCCCAGTCGGTCACCCCCTACGGGTCCGCGATCGCCGCGGACTACGACGCCTACGCGGCGGCCTCCGCCATGGTGGAGACGGCCGAACGGCTGACGGTGACCGAGGTGGGCGAGCACGGTGGCGGGGTCGAGGCGCCGAGCCAGTACCGGCTGCTGCACGGGGCACTGGCGGCCCTGGCCCGTCAAGCCCACGCACCCCGCCTGTTGCTGGACTCGTACCTGCTGCGGGCCCTGGCGACGGCGGGGTGGGCGCCGAGCTTCACCGACTGCGCCCGCTGCGGGGCGCCCGGACCCCACCGCTCCGTCAACGTCACGCTCGGCGGCAGCGTCTGCGATGACTGCCGCCCGCCCGGTTCCTCGACGCCGGCCCCCCAGTCCGTGGCGCTGCTGGCCGCCCTGCTCTCGGGAGACTGGACGACGGCGGACGCCGCGCCGGAGGCCTCGCGCCGCGAGGCGGCCGGTATCGTGGCGGGGTACCTCCAGTTCCACCTGGAACGCCACCTGAAGTCCCTGTCCGTGATGGGCCAGGACTCCGACCGTCACCCCTAGAGGACCGCATGCCCCGTCGCCCCGCCCGCCCCGTCCAGGAGCCGTACCCGCATCCGAGCGGGGCGCAGCCGCCGGCCATGGATCCGCGGTTCGTGCCACGCCACGTGGCGATCGTCATGGACGGCAACGGCCGGTGGGCCAACCAGCGCGGGCTGCCCCGGACTGAGGGCCACCGGGCCGGGGAGGCGGCCCTGCTGGACGTCATGGCCGGCGCCGTGCAGCTCGGGATCGAGTACGTGACCGTCTACGCCTTCTCCACGGAGAACTGGAAGCGCTCCCCGGAGGAGGTGCGTTTCCTGATGGGCTTCTCCCGGGACGTGCTGCGCCGCCAGCGGGACACCCTGGACTCCTGGGGCGTGCGGATCCGGTGGAACGGCCGCCGGCCCCGGCTGTGGAAGTCCGTCGTGGACGAACTGCTCGTCGCCGAGGACCAGACCCGGCAGAACACCCGCTGCCACCTGACGATGTGCGTGAACTACGGCTCGCGGGCCGAGATCACCGACGCTGTGAAGGACATCGCCCGGGAGGTCGAGGCCGGGCGGCTGTCCGCCGCGGGCATCCGGGAGGAGACCATCACCCGGCACCTCGATGAGCCGGACGTGCCGGACGTGGACCTGTTCCTGCGCACCTCCGGGGAGCAGCGGCTCTCCAACTTCCTGCTCTGGCAGTCCGCCTACGCCGAACTGGTCTTCCTGGACACGCTGTGGCCGGACGTGGACCGGACCACCCTGTGGGACGCCGTCGAGGTCTATGCCCGGCGCGATCGCCGCTACGGGGGAGCGGTGGACCGGTCGGGCAGCGCTCAGGCGTAGGCGCCCAGCCAGGTGAACATCTCCCGGGCAACGGTGCGGCGGATGGGCTCGGCGGAGGCCATCACGTCGTGCAGGGCACCGGGATGGCGGACCACCGTCACGTGCCTGCCGAGACGGGTGGCCCGCTGGGCCAGGACCTCAACGTCCAGCACGACGTCCGCGGCCGTCATGTCCTCGGACCACCTGGTGCCGAAGACCGTGCGATCGGACAGCATGACGTAGACCGGCTCGGCCAGCCCCAGTCCCGAGGCCACCCGGGCGTGCCCGGCCATCACGGCCTGCAGCCAGCCGCCGGGCACCTCGAAGGAGTGCTGGGGACGCCAGAGCGGGTGCAGCGCCCAGTCGCCCTCGGCCTCGTCCGAGATGGAACGCCAGTAGTGGTCCACGCGGGGCAGCTTCAGGAAGCTCTTCGGCTGCAGCCGGGCCACCGGGTCCAGCACGGCCTGGGCCATCAGCCGCACCAGCGAGGAGCCCTGCATCTCCAGCCAGGGACTGTTCAGCACCATGGCCCGGGCCTGGCCCGGATGCCGGTCGGCCCACAGGGAGAGGGTGAGCCCGCCGGTGGAGTGTCCCATCAGCACCGGGGGCTCGGGGAGCTCCCCGGCGATCAGGCGCAGCGCCGAGCCGATCTCATCGTCGTAGACCTGCAGGCTCTCGGCCCATCCCGGAGTCTGGCCCGGCCGCAGCGAGCGTCCGTACTTGCGCAGGTCCAGTGCGTGGAAGGCGTAACCGCGCTCCTCGAAGAGCCGGGCCAGCGGGGCGTTGTAGAAGTAGTCCGACCAGCCGTGGACATACAGCACGGGAATCCGGTGCCGCAGCCTGCCTGCGGCCCGGTCACCGGACGCCGGATCCCGGGCGACCCGCACGAGGGTGGCCACGTTGGGGCCCTCCTCGTCCACCTCCAGCGGGATCGTCAGGCGCTCGAAACCCTCCAGCACGTCCGGGACCCACACCCCGGGTGGCGAGTCCTCGAGCAGGACTCCGCCGGGGCCGGTGAGGGGTTCCTGCGCGGGCCGTGGCTCGTCCGGGGTGTCCGGTTCGTCCCGGGTCGATGGCAGGGAGGGCATGACGGCCAGCCTACGATGGAGTCATGCCCCACCCCGACCTCACCCTGCCGCGGGTCTACCCGGCCTTCTTCAACGCCTTCTTCAAGGGCATGGACGCCGAGAAGGCACACCACGCCGGCTTCAGCATGATCCGCGCCACCGAGGCCACCGGGGTCTCGGCCGCGCTGCGCCGCCTGACGCGTCCGCACCGGTCGCTGTCCACCCGGGTCATGGGACTGGACTTCCCCTCGCCCTTCGGGCTGGCCGCCGGTTTCGACAAGCAGGGACTGGGCACGGCGGCCCTGGCCGACCTCGGCTTCGGCCACATCGAGGTGGGAACGATCACCGGGCAGGCACAACCGGGAAACCCGGCGCCGCGGCTCTTCCGGCTGGTCGAGGACCGCGCCCTGATCAATCGGATGGGCTTCAACAACGACGGCGCCGCCGCCGTCGCGCCCCGGCTCAAGGCCACCCGCAAGACGCTGACCAGGCGGTTCGGCCGCCATCGTCCGATCCTGGGGGTGAACATCGGCAAGACCAAGGCGGTGCCGCTGCAGGACGCCACCCGGGACTACCTGGTCTCGACCGCGGCCCTGGCCGTCCACGCCGACTACCTGGTGGTCAACGTCTCCTCGCCGAACACCCCGGGGCTGCGCCAGCTCCAGGACATCGAGGCGCTGGCACCGCTGCTCGCGGAGGTCCGGGCCACGGCAGACCGGACGACCGGACGCCACGTCCCGCTGGCCGTGAAGATCGCCCCGGACCTGGCGGACGAGGACATCGACGCCGTGGCGGGGATGGCCGTCGAGCTGGGCCTGGACGGGGTCATCGCCACCAACACCACGATCAGCCGCGAGGGGCTCCTCACCCCGGCCGCCGAGGTGGAGGCCATGGGTCCCGGCGGCCTGTCCGGGGCCCCGCTGAAGGACCGGTCGCTCCAGGTCCTGACCCGCCTGCGGTCGGGGCTGCCGGACTCGGTGGCCCTGGTCTCCGTGGGCGGGGTGACCACCGGCGCCGACGTGCAGCAGCGCCTCGACCTCGGCGCCGACCTGGTCCAGGGCTACACGGCGTTCCTCTACGAGGGCCCCTTCTGGGCAGCGCGCATCAACCGCGACCTGGCGCGGGGACGCTGAGCGTCCCGGTCAGGCGGGGTACTGGCCCCGCTTGACCTGGGGCTTGGGCAGGCGCAACCGGCGCAACTGCATGGCGCGCATGACCCCGTACCAGCGCACGCCGCGTTCGACCGCGCCGAACTTCTCCGTCAGGCGCCCCTTGAGCTGGAACGAGACGAAGACGCCCTCGAGGACCACCAGCAGCACCAGCGCCCACAGGGAGAACGTGAGCCACAGCTGCAGGTCCGTGTTGGGCAGGAACGCCATGAACACATAGACGAGGACGATGATCATCAGCCACTCGCCCAGGCCGGTGCGGGCGTCCACGAAGTCCCGGGCATAGCGCTTCTGCGGTCCACGGTCGCGGAGCGGCATGTGCCGCTCGTCGCCGGTCTCCATGGCGAGCCGCATCTTCTGCCGCTCGGCGGCCTCGGCCTCACGGGACGCCGCGCGGGCGGCCTTGCGGTCGTCCGGCACCAGCGGGCGGCGGCGGGCCGCCTCCTGCTGGGCGCGCGTGGGGGTCGGTCCCTTCTTCTGCCGCGGGGCAGCGCCGACCTCCTCTGCGGGCACCACGGGCATCTCGGCAGGGTTCTCGGAGGTCTTCTTGCGTCCAAACACCCGTTCATTCTAGGCCGTCGGGGCCCACCCGTGGGCCAGGCCGGGCCCGTGCCACCGGCCGGTCCGGATCGGTACGCTGGCCCCATGCCCGAACAGCCTGACCGTGACCTGATCACCCGCCTCGCCGATGCCGTGGACGCGCTGATGCCCCAGGCGATCTCCACCCTGGAGGACCTCGTGGCCATCCCGGGCATCGCCTGGGACTCCTTCGACCGCGAACCCCTGGAACGGTCCGCCCGCACCGTCGCGGGCCTGATCCGGGACCTGGGACTGGACGACGTCGAGATCCTGACGGAGGCAGGCGGGGGACCGGCCGTCGTCGGGCGCCGCCCGGCTGCACCGGGACAACCGACGGTCCTGCTGTACGCGCATCACGACGTCCAGCCCGTGGGGGACCTGGCCCTGTGGCAGACCGAGCCGTTCACCGCCGTCGAGCGCGACGGCCGGCTCTACGGCCGCGGCGCGGCCGATGACAAGGCCGGCATCCTGGTCCACCTCACGGCGCTGAAGGCACTGCTCGACGTCGGCGCGGACCCCGGCGTGGGCGTGACCTTCTTCATCGAGGGGGAGGAGGAGGCCGGCTCGCCCACGTTCCGGGCCTTCCTGGACAGGCACCGCGACCGGCTGGCCGCGGACGTCATCGTGGTGGCCGACTCCGGCAACTGGAAGGTCGGCGTGCCCGCCCTGACCACCTCGCTGCGGGGACTGGTGGACGGGGTCATCGGCGTGCGCGTCCTGGACCACGCCGTGCACTCCGGCATGTACGGCGGACCGGTACTGGACGCCCCGACCCTGCTGGCCCGGCTCATCGCCACCTTGCACGACGACCAGGGCAACGTGGCGATCGGCGGCCTGGAACAGCGTCATCACGCGGCGATCGAGTACCCCGAGGCCGACTACCGTGCCGATGCCTCCGTCCTGGACTCCGTGCGACTGGCTGGCACCGGTCCCCTGGCGGACCGGTTGTGGAACCGGCCGGCCCTGAGCATCATCGGGACGGACGTGCCCCGGCTGGAGGTCGCATCGAACACCCTGCAGCCGGAGGCGCGCGCGAAGTTCAGCCTACGGCTGGGCCCCGGGACCGACCCGGAACAGGCCATGGCAGCGGTCCGCGAACACGTGCTGGCCCAGGACCTGTTCGGCGCCGAGGTCGTCTTCGAACCGGGGGAGACCGGCCAGCCCTTCGCCACCGACACGTCGGCGCCCGCGGCCCGGGCGATGCTGGACTCCCTGCGGGACGCCTGGGGGGTGGAACCGGTGGAGACCGGGATCGGTGGCTCCATCCCCTTCACGGCGGACCTCGTGGAGGTCTTCCCGGCGGCGACACTGTTGATCACGGGCGTGGAGGACCCGGACTCCCGCGCGCACTCGGCCAACGAGTCCCTGCACCTCGGGGACTTCCGGAACGCCGTGCTGGCCGAGGCCCTCCTGCTGGTCCGGCTCGGCGCCGGGGCCTAGACTCGTCGGACCGGCCGGGAATGTTCCGGCTGCCCGTGCTGTTGGCACCGGTGACGGCGGGCCCTGTCCGCCGACCCCATGGGGGAGTAGACGCGCAGAAGAAGGAGCGATCATGAGCGTTTCCGCAGAAGCATCCGGGACTGAGATCCCCACCGCCCAGCCCGCCGAGGGCCTGGACGCCCACGAGGTCGCCCTGACCGACGTGGCCGCCACGAAGGTCCGCACCCTGCTGGAACAGGAGGGCCGTACCGACCTGCGCCTGCGGGTGGCCGTGCAGCCCGGAGGCTGCTCCGGGCTGATCTACCAGCTCTACTTCGACGAGCGGGTGCTCGAGGGCGACACGTTGCGTGACTTCGACGGCGTCGAGGTCATCGTGGACAAGATGAGCGTTCCGTACCTCACGGGCGCCACCATCGACTTCGAGGACACCATCTCCAAGCAGGGGTTCACGATCGACAACCCGAACGCCGGCGGGTCCTGCGCCTGCGGAGATTCCTTCCACTGACCCACTGCGGGATTCGAGTCGAATCGCCGTGAAACCGAGTGCCCGGGCCCCTTGGGGGTCCGGGCACTCGGCATTTCCGCGTGTCATGGGGCAGACGATCAGGACGGTAAGCTCTACAGTAGGTAGTAAACCTAGGGGTCCCCCTGTGACTTCGTCGTCCCAGCCCAGATGCTGGCGCGGCATGGTCCGTCACAGGAGGCATTCGCACTCAAGATGAAGAGGAAGGGCCGTCTGTGAGATCGCAGAATCAAGCCGGCAGCCGTGGCAGGCGTCTCCTGAAGGGGGGAGCGCTTGCCGTCGTGGCAGCCGTGGTCCTGTCCGGTTGCTCCGAGCAGGTCCAGCGTGGCTGGCTGCCGGGCACGCGGGAGACCACGAACCAGTCCGCCCAGTTGACCGACCTGTGGGTCAACTCCTGGATCGCAGCCCTGATCGTGGGCCTGGCGGCCTGGGCCATGATGCTCTGGTGCATGGTCGCCTACCGGCGCCGGAAGAACGACAAGGGCTACCCGCGGCAGCTGGCCTACAACGTCCCGCTGGAGACGCTGTTCACCGTCATCCCGATCATCATGGTCCTGACCCTGTGGGGCTTCACCGACCGCGTCCAGCGTTCGGTGGACACCCCGGTGGAGGACTCGCCGCTGACCGTCCAGGTCTACGGCAAGCAGTGGGCCTGGGACTTCAACTACAGCTATGACGGCCAGGAGAAGCACCTCGCCGGTGTCCAGGCCCAGCTGGACGGCACCGAGGGTGTCGAGGAGACGCTGCCGACCATGTACCTGCCGGTGGACGTCCCGGTGGAGTTCGAGCTGAACTCGCGTGACGTCATCCACTCGTTCTGGATCCCTGCCTTCCTGTACAAGCAGGACATGATCCCGCAGCGGACCAACACATTCCAGGTCACGCCGACTCGTGAGGGCACCTACGCCGGCAAGTGCGCGGAGCTCTGCGGCGAGTTCCACTCCGGCATGCTCTTCAACGTGAAGGTCGTCTCGGCGGAGGAGTACGACGCACACATGGCGGAGCTCGCGGCCAAGGGCCAGA
>JAPFFX010000151.1 GCA_026645375.1 Citricoccus sp. WCRC_4
GTTCAGGCGGATCAGCAGCGTCTTCAGCATCCAGTTCGCCCGCTCCGTGCACTTCCTGGTGCTCACCTGGTTCCTGCTGTTCATCGTGATGCACGTGACCCTGGTCATCACCACGGACGCGTTGCACAACTTCAACATGATGTACGCCAATCGCAACGATGCGGACAGCTGGTACGGGTTCTGGATCTTCGCCGCGTCCCTGATGGTGCTGACCGCCGTCTGGGTCGCCGTCACCCCGTTCACGTACCGGCACCCGCGAACTGTTCAGCGCATCGGCTACGCCCTCATCGGGCCGGTGCAGCGGCTGTTCGAGCACATCGACTCCAAGCCGGGCCAGTACACGGAGAAGGACATCTCTCCGTATCTGTGGCACAACGGCAGGTACCCGCAGACCCAGGAGTACACGGATCTCTACGAGAGCAATTTTGCCGGCTACCGGCTGCGGATCTCGGGCCTGGTCGAAAACCCGATGGAGCTGGATCTGCGCCAGCTGCGCGACCTGCCCTCCCACGAGCAGATTACTCAGCACTTCTGCATCCAGGGCTGGTCGGGGGTCGCCAAGTGGGGCGGGGTGTCGATGCAGACGATCGTGGATCTCGTGCAGCCGAAACCCGAGGCGAAGTGGGTCGTCTTCTACTCCTTCGCCGAGGGATCCGACGAGGGCGTCTACTACGACGCCCAGCCCATCGAGCAGATGAGCTACCACCTGACCATGCTCGCCTACGACATGAACGGCGAGGCTCTCCCGTACGGTCACGGCGCACCGCTGCGGTTGCGCAACGAGGTCCAGCTCGGTTTCAAGCTCGTCAAGTGGATCAAGGGCATCGAGTTCGTGGAGCACTTCTCGGAGGTCGGTGGCGGCGAGGGCGGCTACAACAACGACCACGAGTTCTTCGGCTACCGGCAGTCCATCTGACATTTTCGCACCAGGAGGAGATTCCCATGACGTCGAACAGCTTCGGCGCACGCGATCAGCTCACCGTGGACGGCACGAGCTACGAGATCCACCGGATCGACCGGATCGATGGCTCGGACCGGCTGCCCTACAGCCTGAAGGTGCTGCTGGAGAACCTGTTGCGCAACGAGGACGGCCGCCTGGTCACCGCAGAGCAGGTGCGGGCGCTGGGCGACTGGGACCCGCGGTCGGAGGTCAACACGGAGATCCAGTACACGCCCGCCCGGGTGCTGATGCAGGACTTCACCGGCGTGCCCTGCGTCGTGGACCTCGTGGCCATGCGCGACGCCATGGAAGAACTCGGCGGGGACCCGAAGAAGATCAATCCGCTGATCCCGGCGGAACTGGTCATCGACCACTCCGTCATCGCCGATGTCTTCGCCCGCCCCGATGCCTTCGGGATCAACGCGGAACTCGAGTTCGAGCGCAACCAGGAGCGCTACCAGCTGCTGCGCTGGGCCCAGCAGTCCTTCGACGACTTCCTGGTCGTGCCCCCGGACACCGGCATCTGCCACCAGGTCAACCTCGAATACCTCTCCCGGGTGGTCTTCACCCGTCAGGGGAACGACGGCCTCCAGGCCTACCCGGACACTCTCGTGGGCACGGACTCCCACACCCCCATGGTCAACGGTCTAGGGGTTCTGGGTTGGGGCGTGGGCGGGATCGAGGCCGAGGCCGCCATGCTCGGACAGCCCATGAGCATGCTCATCCCCCAGGTGGTGGGACTCAAGCTCACCGGGGAGTTGCCCGAGGGCACCACGGCCACCGACCTGGTGCTCACCGTGGCCGAACTGCTGCGCAGGGTCCGAGTGGTGGGCAAGTTCGTCGACTTCTTCGGCCCCGGGGTGGCCAACGTCCCCCTGGCGACGCGGGCCACGCTGGGCAACATGAGCCCGGAATACGGCTCGACCGGCTCGATCTTCCCGGTCGACGACGAGACCCTGTCCTACCTGCGGCTGACCGGGCGCCCAGCGCACCAGATCGCGCTCGTCGAGGCCTACGCGAAGGAACAAGGCCTGTGGCACGACGCCGACCATGTACCCGACTACAGCCAGATCGTGGAACTCGATCTGGCGACCGTGGTTCCCTCCGTGGCCGGGCCGAAGCGCCCGCAGGACCGGATTCCGCTGGACATCGCGCAGCGCGTCGTGCGCGGACTGCTGGCCGGTGAGTCGCACGCGGACGCGGTCCAGGGCGGCCTGGACGACGCATCCGCCGATTCCTTCCCGGCCAGCGACCCCGTGGCCATCAGCGCGCGGATCCCCCGGGACGAACCGCCCCGACAGTACCGGGGGACTGCGGACAGGGAGGACGCCCTCCTCGAGTGGCCCAGCGACCCGGCCGAGCTCGTCCTCGACGGGACCACGGCCAGCCTGGACCACGGCGACGTCGTCATCGCCGCGATCACCTCCTGCACCAACACCTCCAACCCCTCGGTCATGATCGGCGCCGCCCTGCTGGCCAAGAAGGCCGTGGAACGCGGCCTGCACAGCAAGCCGTGGGTGAAGACCACTCTGGCCCCGGGGTCCCGGGTGGTGACCGACTACTACAACCGGTCCGGGCTCACCCCCTACCTCGAGGAGCTCGGCTTCGACCTGGTCGGATACGGGTGCACGACCTGCATCGGCAACTCCGGGCCGCTGATCCCGGCGGTCAGTGCCGCGGTCGCCGACCACGACCTGACGGTGGCCTCGGTGCTCTCCGGCAACCGGAACTTCGAAGGCCGGATCCACTCCGAGGTGAAGATGAACTTCCTCGCCTCCCCGCCGCTGGTCATCGCCTACGCCCTGGCCGGAACCCTGCAGACCGACCTGCTGCACGAGCCGCTCGGGGAAGGCCCGGACGGCAACCCGGTGTACCTGCGCGACGTCTGGCCCACCACGGCCGAGATCAAGACGGTTGTCGACGAGAACCTCGAGGCGCAGATGTTCACCGCCGGGTACTCCGACGTCTACTCGGGGGACGAGAACTGGCGCGGCATGCGCATCCCCGAAGGCGACCGGTTCGCCTGAGACGACGAGTCCACCTATGTGCAGCGCCCGCCCTACTTCGATGGGGTGGGCCCTGAACCGGAACCCGTGCAGAACATCACGGGGGCCAGGGTGCTGGCCCTGCTCGGGGATTCGGTGACCACTGACCACATCTCCCCGGCCGGGACCATCAAGGCCGGCTCGCCCGCGGGTCGGTACCTGATCGAACAGGGCGTGGCCCCGGAGGACTTCAACTCCTACGGCTCCCGCCGCGGCAATCACCACGTCATGATCCGCGGGACCTTCGCCAACGTCCGCCTGCGCAACCAACTTGCCCCGGGCACCGAGGGAGGGATCACCCGGCACTGGCCCGACGGCGAACAGCAGAGCATCTTCGACGCAGCCGCCTCCTACGCGGCCGAGGGCGTGCCGCTGATCGTGATCGCCGGAGCCGACTACGGATCGGGCTCCTCCCGGGACTGGGCCGCCAAGGGCACCTCGCTGCTGGGCGTCAAGGCCGTGCTGGCCACCTCCTTCGAGCGGATCCACCGCTCCAACCTCATCGGCATGGGCGTGGTCCCTCTGCAGTTCCAGGACGGGGACACCGCCCAGTCCTTGGGCCTGACCGGGAAGGAGACGTACTCGATCATCGGGCTGGCGGACCAGGATCCCTTGCCGCGGGAGGTCACGGTCCGCGTCGACGACGGTGCCCGGACCCGAGAGCTGATCGCCACGTTGCGCATCGACACCCCGGCCGAACAGGCCTACTACCGCCACGGCGGGATCCTGCCCTATGTCCTGCGCCAGCTGCTCTGAAGGCCGCGACCATGTCCACGGCCGCAGAGACACGGCCGCCCCGGAAGACCGTCCCGGCCAACCGGGACATCCGAAGGAGGGATCGTGACCTACGTCATCGCCCAGCCCTGTGTGGACGTCAAGGACAAGGCCTGCGTCGAAGAATGTCCGGTGGACTGCATCTACGAAGGAGAACGCTCGCTCTACATCCACCCCGACGAGTGCGTGGACTGTGGCGCCTGCGAACCGATCTGCCCGGTGGAGGCCATCTACTACGAGGATGACACGCCGGAGGAATGGCCCGACTACTACAAGGCCAACGTCGAGTTCTTCGACGACCTGGGCTCCCCCGGTGGCGCCGCCAAACTCGGCAACATCGGTCGGGACCACCCGCTGATCGCGGCCCTGCCACCGCAAGCCTGACACCATGCACTGCTGCGGCAACACCGTTCGTGAGCGTCAAGAACCATGGATCCGGACCGGTCCGCGCGGACGGCACCGCCGCGGTCGTCCTGCTCGAAGCCCTCCGAACCTGCGGCCTGTGCACTGCTCGCCACGGCAGCGCAGCGGGAGGTCGGTCCCCTTCCGGGCTGCGGCCCGGCCTCCCGAAGATCCGGGCCTCAGCCCGCGGCCACTGCCGTCAGGCGTGGCCGGTCCAGAATGGTGGTTCGGCGACGGCCGGTGTCGATGATGCCGGCATTGCTGAGCTTGCTCATGACCCTGCTGACCGTCTCCGGGGTCATCCCGGTCAAGGCCGCCAGGTCGGTGCGGGTCAAGGGGAGCGCCAAGGTGATCCCCTCCGCCTGCGGAGCCCCGAGCTTGTCAGCCAGGACCAGGAGCGCGGCTGCCACGCGCTGCCGGACGTCGTCGGCGGAAAGCCGACGTATCGTCTCCTCGGCCTGTTCCAGACGGTGGAGCACCTCGTCGAGAACGGTCAGAGCCAAACCCGGATGCTGCTCCATGGTCTCCCTGACAACCCCGGCGGACATTTCCAGGGCACACGAGTCGGTCAGGGCCACGGCGCTGTCCGGATATACCCATCGCCCCGAGAACCCCAACGTCCCGCACCCCTCGCCGGGCCCGAGAATGTTGAGCACGACGTCCTGGCCGTGGGCAGAGGGGCGGATCAGCTTGACCGCCCCCAATGCCACGACGAACAAGCTGGTCGCGTTCTCGCCACAGCGGTAGATCAACTCCCCGGCACGGTAGCCGCGCGCATGCACCCGGGGCTCCAGATCGATGATCTCGGCCATCGCCAGCTCCGCGAACAGGGGCAGGCGCCGGAGGACTTCGAGACGTACCGGGCGCGGACACGAATGGGGGGCCTCTGACCACTCGGTCAGCGGGAGCCGTCGTCGCTCAGCCACTGCCCACCCACTCCTCGGTGCGTACTCGTTGCCCGGCACGGCGACATCGCACCCAGCGGAGACGTCTCAGCCAGCAGTGCCGGGTATGGACCTTGTGCCCCACAGTCTAGGCCGCCGCTCTCCGGGCCGAGCGTGGCGGAGATGATGCGCATCATGGAACTCAGAACCTCACTTGCCTAGGGTGGGACTGTCGACGGGCACGCTCACCGGCGAGGGGCAGGGCCGTCCGCTACGAGCCCATGGAGCGTAAGTACTGATGTCCACCGCACACACTCCCGAGCGGCCCGAGGACGGCCGCGACGACGATCCCCAGGACCGTGCCCCCGAGCACGGCGAGGCTCCCGGCCACGCCCAGGACCAGCGAGCGGAGGTCAAGACCGACGCCGACGCCCAGGCCGCGGACGAGCGCGACGAGGCCGG
>JAPFFX010000254.1 GCA_026645375.1 Citricoccus sp. WCRC_4
GGCCCGCCGGTGACGGCCCGGCCGCGGTCGCGTCCAGGGCCGCTGACCACCGCGCCCCGGCCGGTGACGGCCGCGGCCTGGCCCCCATCGAGGCAGCCGGGGTGGAGTGGACGGCAGTGTCCCCGCGGCTCATCCCGGTCAGGTTGATCAGCAAGACCATCGGCTGGGTGGTGTGGCTGGCCATCGTCTCCGTCCCCCTCGTGCTGCGCCTGAACGGCGTCTGGGAGGGCTATCCGGGCTGGCTGGCCTGGCTGCTGCCCGCGGTGATGCTGTTCTGGGCCGTCATCGACCTGGCCCTGGTGCCACGCCGGGTCCGGGCCCTGGGCTACTCCGAGCAGGACGACGAACTGCTGCTGCGCTCGGGGATCATCTCCCGCCAGATCACCGCCGTGCCCTACGGCCGGCTGCAGTACCTCGACGTGAACGAGGGCCCGCTGCAGCGCCGCTTCCGGATCCGGACGCTGACCATCAAGACGGCCTCCGGCAGCACCGATGCCAGCATCGACGGCATCGAGCCCGCCGAGAGCGACCGCCTGCGCGAGGAGCTGATGGCCCGCGGCCAGGCGCGATTGGCGGGGCTGTGAGTCCGCGGCCCGCGGCCGTCGACGGCGACTGGCACCGGGTCCATCCCATCAGCCCCCTGGTGCGGGGCTGGGTCGCACTCGTCGCCGTGCTCTTCATCATCGGGCAGAACGCCTTCGAGGACATCTACCGGGCGGCCACCACCGGTGCCCTGTTCGCGAACACCGGCGCCCTCGGACTGGGGGCGGCGATCGTCGGGGGAGTCTTCCTGCTCATCCTCGGCGGGTTCTTCCTGTCCTGGCGGTTCACCCGGTACCGCATGGGCGCGGACAAGGTCGAGGTCCGGTCCGGCGTCGTGTTCCGGCAGCACCGCCACGCCCGGTTGGACCGGGTCCAGGCCGTGGACATCAAGCAGCCCCTGCTGGCGCGCATCGCCGGACTGGCCGAGCTGAAGTTCGAGACGGCCGACGGTGGTGACTCGGCGATGAGCCTGTCCTTCCTGCGGATGGACGAGGCCCGGATGCTGCGTCAGGAGATCATGCGACGGGCCGCCGGGATCCAGTCCGGACAGGACCCGGTCGAGGCCGCGCAGGCCCCGGCGGGCCCGGGCACGGACCCCGGTGCCTCCACCGCCCGCCCTGGGCGGCTCACCGACGGGACCGTCCTCGGCGATGGGGGCCGGGGTCTCGCCCCCGATGCCGCGGACCGGTCGATACCGTCAGCACCGTCTGCGGCGTCGGGCCCGCCACGAGCGTCGGCCCCGGTGGGTGCCGCCGGCGGCATCGGCTACGACTACGAGGAGGAGAGCGAGCGGGTCATGCTGCGGGTGCCCCCCGGTCGGCTGATCGGTGCGACGCTGACCGGATCCGGTCTCATCTCGGCCGTGTTGGTCTTCGGGATCCTCTACGGGGCCGGCCTGCTGGCCATCCGCTGGTGGATGCCCGAGAGCGTGGCGCAGGAGTTCTTCGCCGAGGTGGGCTCAGCCCTGAGTGTGCCGGCGCTCCTGGGCATCCTGTTCGCTGTCGGCAGCAGCATCTGGTCCTCCGTCAACGGCGGGTGGAACTTCACCGTCGCCTCGATCCCGGACGGGCTGCGCCTGCGCTACGGCCTGCTGGACACCACCTCGCAGACCGTGCCCCCGGGCCGGATCCAGGCCGTGAAGGTCAGCCGCCCCCTGCTCTGGAGGGTGTTCGGCTGGTACCGGATGGCCGTGACGGTGGCCGGGTACGGGGAATCCCTCGACGGCACCACCGGCAAGTCCAGGTTGCTGCCGGTGGGCACCTTCGACGACGTGCTGCGCGTCCTCACGGTGGTGGCCCCGGATCCCGGGGTGGGGACGGCCGAGGAGGCCCGGGAGCTGGTGCACGCGGGTGTGGACGGCTCCGGGGGTGACCACGGCTTCGTGACCGTCACCCCCCGGATGCGCTGGTTCTCCCCCCTGGCCTGGCGCCGGCACGGCTTCCGTTCCACGCGGTCCCTGCTGATGATCCGCTCGGGACGGCTCAACCGCGAACTGGTCCTGTTGCCCCACGAGCGCATCCAGTCGCTGCAGTTGCTCCAGGGGCCGGTCGAACGCTGGCGCGGAGCGGCCACCGTGGTGTTCCACATCCCGCCCGGGCCGGTCAGCCCGAGGGTGGAGCAACTGGACGCGACCGTGGCGATGGACCTCTTCCGCGCAGAACGTGAGGTCGCTGCGCAGGCCCGCCGGCTGCGGGACCGGAACGAGTGGATGCGTCCGGACGAGCTGGCGCGGTTCGAACAGCGCGCGCGGCAGGCCGTCGCATGACCTCGCCGTTCAGCGGGGCGCCCGCGGGCCGTCCGGGCCGGCTGGGGATCGGGATCATCGGCGCTGGCAAGGTCGGCGCCGTGCTGGGGGCCGCCCTGCGCAATGCCGGGCACGCCGTGACGGGCGTCCATGCGGTCTCCGAGGCGTCCCGGACGAGGGCGGAGTCCCTGCTGCCCGAGGTGCCCCTACTCGAGATCCCGGAGATCCTGCGCCGGTCCGAGCTGGTGCTGTTCGCCGTCCCGGACGACGTCCTGCCGGAGCTGGTCTCCGGCCTCGCCGGCGCCGGGCACTTCCAGACCGGCCACCTGGTGGTGCACACCTCCGGCCGGCACGGGGTGTCCGTGCTGGACCCCGTGCGCGCCGCCGGGGCGATCCCGCTGGCCATCCACCCGGCGATGTCCTTCACCGGCCTGAGCCTGGACATCGCCCGGTTGGCGGACTGCATGTTCGGGGTCACGGCGGACGCCATCGTGCTGCCGGTCGCCCAGGCGCTCGTCGTCGAGATGGGCGGGGAGCCCGCGGTCATCGCCGAGGCGGACCGAGGCACGTACCACGCGGCACTGGCGCACGCCTCGAACCACCTCGTCACCCTCACCGCCCAGTCCGCCCAGCTGCTGGCCTCGATCGGCGTGGAGCAGACCGACCGGATGCTCTCGCCGCTGATGCACGCCTCCCTGGAGAACGCCCTCGCCAACGGGGACGGCGCCCTGACCGGGCCGGTGGCCCGCGGGGACGTGGGCACGGTGCGGCGGCACCTGGAGGTCCTGGGCGCCGAGGGCGTCCCGGCCGACGTCGGGCAGGCCTACCGGGCCATGGCGCGGGCGACGGCGGTACGCGCGCTGATGCGCGGTGCCCTGTCCGAGGCAACGGTGGCCGAGCTGCTGGACGTGCTGGGGGACTGAGCGCACTCCGCCCGCCCAGACAGCGCATGAGGGGTGTTCACACCCGGGGGGCCCGGGGTTACAGTCACGCCCACAGGGCCCGTCCACATCCAGGACGCCGGCCGTGAACGGGAAGGAAACCTCATGACGCTGAACCCGGATCACCCCACCTCCGACGCCGGCCCGCGGGAGGCCGCGAAGCACGAGGCCGGACGCCTGGGCACTGACGCCCAGCACGCCGCGCGCGACGTGGCCGGCACCGCTAAGGACGAGGCGCTGCACGTCAAGGACGAGGCCGTCGGCCAGGCCAGGAGCCTGGCCGAGTCCGCCAGACAGGAGGCCTCCTCGCAGCTGTCCACGCAGAAGGACCGGCTGGCCGTCCAGTCGCGCGGCATCTCCGAGGACCTCGAGCGCATCTCCCGCGGGGAGCGGCCCGAGTCCGACCTGGTCAACCAGGCCGTGACGATGCTCTCCGACCGGGCGCGGCGGGTCACCCATCAGCTGGAGTCCAAGGAACCGATGGACCTGCTCGACGACATGCGCCGGTTCGCGGCCCGCCGGCCCGGGACGTTCCTGGCCATCGCCGCCGGCATCGGCCTGGTCGCCGGCCGGTTGACCCGGGGCCTGAAGGATGCCCACGACGACGATGACGCGCGGGCCCACCGGTTCACCGGCCAGGCGCCACCGCTCCCGTCCCAGCCGCCCACGGTGACCGGCGTCGAGACTCCCGACGTGCTGGGAACACCGGGCGTCCCGGGCACGACGGGTGCACCGGGGACGGTCGGAGCGCCCGGTACCACCAGGGTTCCCGGGACGACCAGTGTGCCGGGCACGACCAATGCACCGGGTACCACCGGGGTTCCCGGGACGACCAGTGCCCCGGGTACCACCGGGGTTCCCGGGACGGCGCCCCTCGACCCGGATCCCTTCGGCACCGGTCAGCCCGGAGGCCGGCCGTGACCACCGATCCCTATCAGCACGGTCCGGCCTCGGCCGGCGCCGCCACCGGTGCTGGGGCCGGGGCTGCGGGGGCCGGCCGGCCGGCGTCGGGCACGGGATCCTCGGAGGCGCCGATGCCGGAGGCCGAGTACCGGGCCCGGACCGAGTCCCTCGGGGAGATGTTCGCGAGCTTCTCCGAGAACCTCAGCACCCTGATGCGGCAGGAGATCGCACTGGCCAAGGCCGAGGCGACCGTCGAGGCGAAGAAGGCCGGCACCGGGGCCGGGCTGCTCGCCGGCGCGGCAGTGGCCGGATTCCTCGTGCTGATGTTCCTGTCCATGGCCCTGATGTGGGCCCTGGGGTCCGTGATGCACCTGGGCTGGGCGGCGCTGATCGTCGCCGTGGTGTGGGCCATCGTGGCCGCCATCCTCGCCGTCACGGGCAAGAAGTACTTCGACCGCATGAAGGGTCTGCGCCAGACCCAGGAGACGGTTCAGGAGATCCCACCGACCCTGAACCCGAACAAGGAGACCCCATGAGCAACAATCCCGATGAGATCCGCGCCGACATCGAGCGCACCCGGCACGAGCTCAGCGCCGACGTGGACGCGCTGGC
>JAPFFX010000255.1 GCA_026645375.1 Citricoccus sp. WCRC_4
CCGGGGAAGGCCTACCCGCTCTACGGACTGCACTATGCGGTCCACCGGGCCATCTTCTTCCTGACCGATGTCTTCCCGCTGATGCACATCACCGCTGACAGCTCCCTCGTGGTGCACTACCTCCGCCTGCTGGGCTACAAACAGCCGAACCTGCAGCAGACCGGATCGAACTTCGGCCCGGAGGCGACCCACGAGAACCCCTACCTGACCATCGTGGGATCCGGGACCATGGTCTCCGACGGCCTGTCGGTCATGAACGCGGAGTATTCCGGCACCTCCTTCCGGGTCATGCCGGTGAGGATCGGGGCCAAGAACTTCTTCGGCAACGACGTCCCGTTCCCGGCCGCTGCCCGCACCGGTGACAACGTCCTCTTCGGCAGCAAGACCCACGTCCCCACCCACGGTGAGGTCCGGGAGGACGTCGGACTACTGGGCTCACCGCCGTTCGAGATCCCCCGGACGGTCGACTGGGGTGACGACAGCCTCCGGATCGACTCACCGGAGGGGATCCGGCGCGGGCTGCGCGCCAAGAACCGCCACAACGCGGTCTCGATCATGCTCTACCTGCTCAGCCGCTGCGTCCTGGCCTACGTCGGGCTGCTGGCCGCCGTCGTCGTCGTGGCCTTCTACCCGGCGATCACCGGGCTGGGGCTGCTGGTCGGCATCGTCGGCTTCTACGCCTTCTTCGCCATCTTCGTCATCCTGTGCGAGCGGGCCACCTACGGCTTCAGGAGGATGGTCCCCACCAAGAGCTCGATCTACGACGTGACCTTCTGGCGGCACGAGCGGTTCTGGAGGTTCATCACCTACCCGCTGCCGGCGTTCAACGGGACCCCCTTCAAGCCCTTCTTCTGGCGCCTCCTGGGCGTCCGGATGGGCAAGCGGGTCTTCGACGACGGCTGCGTCATCCCGGAGAAGACCCTGGTGACCGTCGGTGACGACGCGACCCTCAACGCCCACAGCATCGTGCAGTGCCACTCGATGGAAGACGGCCTGTTCAAGCTGGACGCGATCGAGATCGGTGACGATGCCACCGTCGGCGTGTACGTCTACGTGCACTACGACGTGGTGATGGGCGAGGGCTCGGTCGTCGAACCGGACTCCTTCCTGATGAAGGGGGCCAGGGTCCCGGCAGGTGCCCGGTTCGGTGGCAACCCGGCACAGGAGATCGAGGCCTCACCCCCTGGCCCGGACGTAGACGGACACCGTGTTCCGTAGCAGGGGCGCGAGCCCGTTCCACGGGCGGCCCGGCAGGAGAAGGACGAGGAACATCGCCGTCATCGCGATCGCTGCGGTAGCGCTCCTGGTCGCCGTCGTCCTCGCCGGGCAGCTGGTGGGAGATCCCCGGAGGGGGGCGCCCGTGAACCGTGTCCATGGGCATCTGCAGGAATTCCAGGCCATGGCCGAGGAGCACGGTGACCGTGCGGCGGGCACCCCGGGGTACGAGGCGGCCGCCCAGTACGTCGAACAGCAGCTGGAGAGCGCGGGTTTCAACAGCACCCGCCAGTACCTCACCGTCTACGACGACGGTGAGGAGTTCGAGACCTTCAACATCATCGCCGAGACCGAACAGGGCAGCGACGAGGAGGTCATCATGCTGGGCGCGCACCTCGACGGGGTGCCGGGCGGCCCCGGGATCAACGACAACGCCTCGGGTGCGGCAACCCTGCTGGAGGCCGCCACGGAACTCGGCGCGCAGGACACGGTCACCAACAGGATCCGTTTCGCCTGGTGGGGCGCGGAGGAGTTCCGGCGCCCCTACGGTTCCCGCCATTACGTGCGTGAACTGGAGGACGAGGATGAACTCGACAGCGTCCTGGCCTACGTGAACGTCGACATGGTCGCCTCGCCCAATCCGGTCATCGGGGTCTACGACGCGCAGGACACCGACGCCTCCATGGACATCCCCGAGGGCTCGGTGAAGATCATGAGGTTCTTCGCGGACTACTTCACTGCCCGGGACCAGCCCTGGGTGGCCACCGACTGGGACATGGTTTCCGATCAGAGGCCCTTCGTCCGGGCGGACGTGCCGACGGGCGGACTGTTCACCGGCAGCGGCGAACGGAAGTCCCGCAGGGAGGCGGGCGTCTTCGGGGGCACGGCCAAGGCACCCCGGGACCCGAATTACCACACCCCCCAGGACGACCTCGACAACGTCGACCTGGAGACGCTGGAGATCATGACCGGTGCCATCACGCACGCCGCGACCACCTGGGCGCAGGACAGCAGTTCGCTGGAATGACCTCCGGGCAGAGCCCGGTGCACCCCACCAACCTCCAGGACGAGAAGGACATCATGAAACTGAGCTGGCTTCTGGGATCACGTCCCGCCCCCCTGCAGGGCTTCACCCCCGCCGTGCCGCGCGACGGCGTTCCCGCCGCCTATGAGCACCTGCGGCAGCTCCAGGCCCTGGCCAACAGGCACGGCGATCGAGCCGCGGGCACCTCGGGCTACGAGGCGGCGGCCCGGTACGTCGAACGGCAACTGGCGGACGCGGGCTATCGCAGCACTCGCCAGTACTTCACCTTCCGGGACGACGGCGAGGAGATCGGTACCTTCAACATCCTCGCCGAGACCGTGTCCGGCCGCGATGACCACGTGATCATGCTCGGAGCCCACCTCGACGGCGTGCCGGGCACCGCGGCGATCAACGACAACGGCTCTGGAGTGGCGGCCGTGCTGGAGGCCGCGAAGGCCGTCAGCCGGCTGGACCGCATCGACCACAAGGTCCGCTTCGCCTGGTGGGGGGCCGAGGAGTTCGACAAGTCCTACGGGTCCCGGCACTACGTCAAGGACCTGGCCAAGAACGACCCCGAGAGGCTCAGGAACATCGCCTCCTACCTGAACGTGGACATGATCGCCTCGCCGAACCCCATCATCGCGGTCTACGACGCGCGGGACACCGACCACGACCTCAAGATCCCCGAGGGCTCCACGCAGATCATGGACCTCTTCACCGGCTACTTCGACTCCCTCCACCAGGCGTGGACGACCACGGACTGGGACTACGACTCCGACCAGGTGGCCTTCGCGAAGAAGGGCGTCGCAGTCGGCGGACTGTACTCGGGGGACGACGAGAAGAAGAGCAGGAAGGAGGCGCTCCTCTTCGGTGGCCAGGCGAAGGAGAAGTGTGACCCTCATTACCACAAGCCCGGGGACGACCTCCGCAACGTCAACCTGGACGCCCTGGCCCTCATGACCGATGCGCTCGTCCACGCCGCTGTCCGCCTCGCCGGCGTACC
>JAPFFX010000191.1 GCA_026645375.1 Citricoccus sp. WCRC_4
AGAGCGGCCGAGAGACCCGGATCGACGACGCCGCAGCAACCCGCCCTTGACAGGGGACCGGGTGCTACCGCCGGGACCGATGGGAGAATCCATGACCTCGACCGTGCACGCCACCCATTACCGGGACCTGGCCGGGCGGTTCGCCCCCGCGTTCGAGGACGTGGCCCGGGGGGAACCGGCCCGGGAGGCCGGACGGCACCTGCCCTTCGCCGCACTGGAGCAACTCCGCTCGGCCGGGCTCGGGGCCGTCACCGTCCCGGCGGACTTCGGGGGCGCCGGAGCCGGGCAGGAGGACATGCTGCGCCTGCTCATGGACCTCGCCGCGGTGGACGCGAACACGGCGCACCTGGTCCGCAGCCACCTCAGCTTCGTGGAGCACGTCCTGGCCCAGCCGGACGAGGCCCTGCGCACGAGGTGGCTGGAACGGGCGGCGGACGGGGAACTGGCCGGCAGTGCGCTGTCCGAGGCCCGCGGACCGGCGCTGGGCGAGATGGACACGACCGTCTCCCGGGACGACGGTGGCCGGCTGCGGATCAGCGGCCGCAAGTACTACACCACCGGCAGCATCTTCGCCACGTGGACCCTGGCCACGGCCCGGCTCGACGACGGCGTCCCGGTCCCCGGGCGCCCGCGCCGGTCCCACCAGAACTCGGCAACCGACGGGGCCCAGCGTCTCGCGCTCGCCGTCGTGAGGGTCCGCCAGCCGCGGGCGCTCGCCAAGGACGACTGGGACGGGTTCGGCCAGCGGCTGACCGGTACCGGCACGGTCGAGTTCAACAGGGCCGGCGTCGAGGAGCTGCTGGCCCTGCCGCCGGCCGACGGACACGTGCCGCTGCACCACGAGGCGACCCTGATGGCCCTGCTCGCCGGGGTCGGGCGGGCCGCGCTGAGGGACGGCGTCGACCAGACGCGGCGTCGGCGCCGGTCACCCAACACCGCGGGCGGGCTCACCCCGCGGGAGGACGACCAGCTCCTGGGGATCATCGGCGAGCTGTCCGCCCAGCAGGCCACCGCCGAGGAACTGGTCCGCGCCGCCGGGCGTGACCTGGACGAGGCCCTGGCGCTCGCCGCGGCTGGACGCGACGGCGAGGGCGGGCGGGCCGCCGTCGGGAAGGACGCCGGCGGTGACGACGACGGCAGCGACGAGGACGCTGCCGCCGCGGCCCTGCGGCGTGCCGCCCTGACGGCCCACCGGGCGCACGTGATGGTGCCCCGGCTCGTCCTGGACACGTGCACGCGCATCTTCGACACCCTCGGCGCCTCCGCCACGAGCACCGAGCTGCAACTGGACCGGCACTGGCGCAACGCCCGGACCCTGGCCAGCCATGACCCGGCGGCCTTCATGGCCCGGATGGTGGGGGACTGGGAGGTCAACGGCACCGCTCCGGTGCCGTACCTGTCCACCGGGACGGCCTGAACGGCGCGGGACTCCGGACCCCCGCCAGAACAAATCTGCATCTCGGACCCATCCGGTCGGGCACCTGCTCCGAACACCAGACGTCAACGCTGGATCGACCAAGGAGCAGTCATGAACACGAGCACCACACAGAAGACCGCGACCGTCCTCGGCACCCTCGCCCTCGCCCTGTCCCTCGCCGCCTGCGGCGCCGACGGAGGAGGCGGTTCCGCCGGCGGCGAGTCCTCCGCCTCGGCGTCGGCGTCGATGTCCGCCTCGGCGTCGGCGTCGATGTCCGCCTCGCCGTCGGCTTCCGCGAGCAGGACCGAGGGCATGGAGCAGGGGGCGTCCGGGGGCATGCTGATGCCAGCCTCCACCGGAGACCCGTTCGCCGACGCGCGGACCGCAGCGGCCCACATGCCGAAGACCGCAGAGGCCATGGCCACCGGTCTCGCCACCGCGGCCGACGTGGAGGGGGACCCTGCCTCCGACGCCGCCACCCTGCGCGCCACCCTGACGTCGCAACTGCAGGAGCACGTCTACTTGGCCGGGATGACGGTGGCCACGGCCTACGCGACCGACCTGGAGAGCCCGGAGACCGAACTGGCCTCCGCCGCCCTGGACGAGAACTCCCAGGAACTGGCCTCCACCATCGAGGCGGCCTCGGACGCCGAGACCTCGGAGGCGTTCCTGAAGCTGTGGCGGGAGCACATCGGCTACTTCGTGGACTACGCGGCGGCCGCCAAGGGTGGGGACGAGGCCGGCAAGGAACAGGCGATGGCGGACCTCGAGGGTTACACGCAGGAGGCCGGCGCGTTCTTCGAGGAGCTCACGGCCGGCGAACTGCCGGCAGAGGCCGTCGCGGAGTCCCTGCGCGGCCACGTGGACACCCTCACCGTGGCGATCGACGGCTTCGCTGCCGGTGACCCGGCCGCCTATGAGGACCTGCGGATGGCGGCGCACCACGTTGGCGAGGCAGCGGGCACCATCTCCGGTGGCGTCGTCACGGCCACCGGGATGGAGGGCGACCCGATGGACGACGCGGCCACCCTGCGGGCCCAGCTCACCTACGACCTGCAGGAGCACGTCTACCTCGCCGGGATCGCCGTGTTCACCGCCTACACCGCGGAGGGCGGCACCGACTCCGAGGCCTTCACTGCGGCGGCCGGCACCCTGGACGCCAACTCGGAAGCCCTGGCCGAGAAGATCGGCTCGCTGGCCGGTGAGGAGCAGGGGACTGCCTTCCTGGAGCTGTGGCGCGAGCACATCGGTTTCTTCGTGGACTACGCGGAGGCCCGGGCCACCGGTGACTCCGAGGCCGCCGAGCAGGCCCTGATGGACCTGGACGGCTACCGCCCGCAGGCCGGGGAGTTCTTCGACGAGATCAGCGGCGGCGAACTGCCGGCCGCGGACATCGCGGAGGGGCTGGGCATGCACGTGGAGACGCTGGCCGGGGCCATCGACTCCATGGCGGAGTCCCTCACCAAGTGACCGGCGCACGGTGTCCCCGTGGCGCCCAGGGGGCCACCGGGGGCGCCGCCCCGCCTCATCGCAACCCCGCTCAGGGCCTCGGCTCGCCCGGGGGAGCGGGCGCGGATACGCTGGCCGGATGACGCGCGACGCCGGACCGGGAACCACACCGCCCGGCCCGCGCTCCGGAACCGGCCTGGGGGAGGACCTGCTGGAGGACCACCTCCGGCGCAGCGCCGAGGGGGACCAGCAGGCCTTCGCCGCGTTCTATGACGCCGTGGCCCCGCGCGCCTACGGCCTGGCCCTGCGCGTGGTGCGGGACCCGGACCTGGCAGCGGACGTCACCCAGGAGGCCCTGCTGGACGCCTGGCGTGGTGCCGGTGGGTACCGCAGCGAGCGGGGGTCGGTGATCGGCTGGGTCTGCTCGATCACCCACCGGCGGGCCGTGGACCTGGTGCGCTCCACCCAGTCCCGCCGCGACCGGGAGCTCCGGGCGGGCGCGGCATCCTTCGGCCGGGACCACGACGACGTCTCCGAGGCGGTGACCGACGCCGAGGACCGGGGCCGCGTGGCCGAGTGCCTGGGCACGCTGACGGCCCTGGAGCACGAGGCCGTCACGGCCGCCTACTACGGCGGGTTCACGTACCGTGAGGTCGCCGACCGGCTCGGGGCCAAGCTCGCCACCGTGAAGTCGCGGATGCGCACCGCCCTGCACCGACTACTGGACTGCCTGGGGGTGGAGTGATGGCCGACGAACGCGAGCTGCTCGCCGCCTGGGCCCTCAATGCCGTGGACGAGGACGAACGGCGGCGGGTCGAGGAGCGCCTGCGTGTCGATCCCGTGCTGAGGGCCGAGGCCGACGCCATGCTGCGGGCCGTGGACCGGCTGGGCGCCCGTGAGAGCGCCACTCCCCCCGCCGGGCTGCGGAACCGGGTCCTGGGTGCCGTCGCCGCCGAGCCCCGGAACGAGCGGCCCGGGCA
>JAPFFX010000198.1 GCA_026645375.1 Citricoccus sp. WCRC_4
CGCAGGAAGTCGACCTGCTCGGCCAGCGGCTGGACGGCCGTCTTGGCGAGCGCCTCGGGCCCGCGGTCCTCGGCGAGCCGGCGGCGCACCTCCGACTCCACCATCTCCTGGAACTGGCGCACCCGCTCGGTGATCGTCTGGCGGGCCACCTTCTCGGCCATGCCGCCGCGCTGCTGGCCGGACAGGAGCGCCTCGAGCAGCGAGGCCATGAGCGTCTCGGGCGACAGGCCGCGCAGCACGCGGTAGGAGAACCAGGACTGGCGGCCGGGCTGGGTGTCGGCCCGGCCGAGCTCGCTGACGGTCTGCCGCGCGAAGCGGCGCATCGCCTCCTCGTCGCCGTCCAGCAGCAGCTCCTTGAGCCGCTCGCGCAGCGCCGCGGTGTCGGGCGGGCCGTCGCCGTCGCCCTCCTCTCCCTCGCCGGGCTCGCCCTGCTCGAGCTCGTTGCGAGACGGCTCGCCGCTGACCGGCGGGAACCACAGGTCGAACAGCGTGTCGAAGGCCGGCCGGTGCGCCGGCCGCTTCAGGACCGTGGCGGCGTACGCGGCGCGCAGGTGCTCGCGCTCGAGCAGGTCGACGACGCCGAGCGCGCGCGTCGCGTCGAGGACCTCGGCCAGGGAGATGTTGAGGCCGGCGTCGCGCAGCGCGTGGAAGAAGCCGATCTCGCGATCGATGAGGCCGCCGCTGACCATCGGCTAGTTGAGCTTGAGCTGGGTCGTGGCGCGGTCGTGGTCGCTGGCGTGCTTGAGCACCACCCCGAGGGTGTCCTTCACCGCGGCCTCGTCGAGCGTGTCGAGGCCGAGCGCCAGCAGGGTGCGGGCCCAGTCGATCGACTCCGAGATGGACGGCGACTTCTTGAGCTCCATCGAGCGGAGCGCCCGCACGGTCTGCACCAGCGAGTCGGCGAGCTGCTCGGCGATCTCGGGCACGCGCGACAGCACGATGGCCTTCTCGCGCTCCGCGCTCGGGTAGGCGCCACTGAGCGAGGGGGAGGTGCGGCGGGCGGCAGAGGAGCCGAAGAACAGGGCCCGGGGGTCCATGTCCTTCAGGTCCTCTCGAAGGGCGTCGCGCTCGGAGCGGACGGTGTCCAGGTCCTTCCGCAGGGTCTCGCGGGTGTCGGACGGGGTCCTCGCGGCGCTCGATCCGGTGCCCGGTCCGGAGCCCTGGCGGTCCGGCCCGGGATCGTCGACCGGATCGGCGAGGGCCTCGCGGATGATGCGACGCGGGTCGTACTGGCGCGGGTCATAGCGGCGCCAGTCGATCTCGTCGAAGTCGGTCCCGGTCTCGTCCTTGAACTGGACCTTGGCCCCCTCGGCCATGCGCCGCAGGGTGCGGATCCACTCGGTGAGCTTGCGCGTGTACTCAGGCAGTTTCTCCGGGCCGAGCACCAGAACGGCCAGGATGATCAGGATGATCAGTTCTGCACCGTTGATTCCGAAGGTCACGGGACCCCAGACTACCCGAGCACCGGAAGCCGCTCGCGACTGCTTCGGCCCCGCGTCACCGTCGTTGCGGCTCCGTCCCGTCCGTCCACGGGAGGATGCGCTCGAAGCCCCGCGCCAGCCGGTCGCCCGGGGATTCCGGTGCGGTGCCGCCCTGTACCCGGGACCGCTCCGAGATCACCACCATGGACATCACGCGCGGCGCGCTCTCGACCGGCAGGTCCGAGTCCACGGTGTACCCCGCCTGGGCGGTGGCCAGGGCTGCGGTCCAGGAACCGTCGGCGTGCTCGCGCAACTGCATGTCCAGGCCGACCGGCAGCCGGACGACGTCGGCGCCCGTCCAGGAGAGCGGACCGGTGGTCGGCCTCGCCGCCCGTTCCGCTGCAGGACCGCTGCGCAGGTCCCAGCCGACCGGGCAGGACGGTACCGATCCTGCGTCCGGCAGCGTGCGGCACTCATGGAACTCGAGGGTGTGGCGGGAACCGGTCAGGGTCATCACCACCTCGGTGAATCCCTCCCCGCGCCGCCAGCCGGTCGACGTGGCGGGCATCCCGAGCCCGTGGAAGGTCGGGACGTTCCACCCCGCCTGGCGCAGGTCGGTCACCATCGAGGGCGTCAGCGGGCCCGCCGTGTCCGGGGTGATGCCGGCCGCCGAGGACAGGATCGAACCGGCCGGGGCGAGGTCCGTCGGTGTCCCCGGGGATCCACGCCCTGGTGCACCGGCCGGCATCCCCGGGGACGCGACGGACGGCACCGGCGACACGGACGCGGCATCCGACGATGCCCCGGACACCGATGCGGAGGCGGCGCGGCCGGCGTCGGCCTCGGAGACCGGCGAGGCGTCCCCGGCGAAGGACAGGAACTGGAACTGGCCGGCCCGTGGGTCGACGGCCTCGGGGTCGCCGGCGACCCACGCCGACATCAGGACACCGGAGGTCAGCAGTCCCACGGCCCCGAGGCCGAGCACGACCTTCCAGCCTGCCACTCCGTCACGGCGCTCCAGGACGGGAACGGGCCCCTGCCCGGCGTCTCCCGGGCCGGACGGGACCGACACCGTCCCGGGCACCGGTCCGAGGGACGACGCGGCACGCAGGATGCGTTCGCGCTGGCCGACCTCGCGGCGGCAGTCGGCACAGTCCGCCAGGTGGGCGGAGACGCGGGCGCGGGAGTAGGGGGTCAGGGCGCCCTCGACGAAGGAGTCCAGACGGCTGCGGGGGTGTAGGACGGCCATCAGCCCTCGTCCGTCCCTCCGGCGGGCATTCCCGGGGAGGAGATGGAGGCGCTGGGGCGGGAAACGCGGACGCCGGAACGGCTGTCATGAGTGCTGGGAGGGGTGGTGCAGTCGGTGGGGATCACGGCCGACGACTCCTTTCCGTACCCGACCAGTGTGCCCCGTCTTTCTGGGAGGAGCCTGAGCACACGCCCAGGTCGCCGTAGACTGGGGTGCCGCGACTGACGACAGGACGCCGGAACCGACGACAGAATCGAGCCCGCCCCATGAAGGCCCTGAGCCCCCACCAGACGGACAAGCATGCCAGCTGGGCCTTCGCCGAGTCGCGTCCGGACGAGGACGAGGTCATGCTGCGGGCCCGCGAGCGCTCCGCCGACCTCGGCATCGTCCCGGTGAGCGAGGGCACCGCCGCCCTGCTGACCGTGCTGGCGGCCACCCGGTCCCCCGCCACCCTGGTCGAGATCGGCACCGGGGCCGGGGTGTCCGGTCTCGCCCTGATGCGCGGGCTCGCCCGCACCTCCATGCTGACCACGATCGACCCGGACGCCGAGGCGCTGCGGGCCGCCCGCGAGGCGTTCGCCGATGGCGGGTTCCCGGCCAACCGGACCCGGATGATCACCGGCCGGGCGCGCACCGTCGTGCCGCGCCTGACCAGCCGGTCCTACGACATGGTGTTCCTCGACGCCGACAAGGCGTCCCTCGTCTTCCACGTGGAGCAGGCCGCGCGGTTGCTGCGTCCGGGCGGGCTGCTGGTGGTCAACGACGCGCTGGACCAGGACCGCGTCCCCAAGCCCGCGGTGCGGGAGGCCTCCACCGTGGCCGCCCGGGAGGCCGGCAAGCTCCTGCGGGACGAGGAGCAGTGGTTCTCCGCCCTGGTCCCGACCGGTACCGGCGTGCTGGCGGCTGTCCGGCGCTGACGTCCGGGGCGGCACTCGCCCCGCGTTCCGGCACTCCCGGGACCCGCCACCACCCACGACCCACGACGCGCGAGACCCCCGGACCCGCCGTGCGGCGGGGTCCGGGGGTCTCGGGCGGTACCCGTGTCGGGATGCGGGGCGTCAGCCCTCGGTGACCCCGACGAGGCACTCCTTCAGCGAGTTGGCCTCCTCGTTGTTGAGCTCGAGGACCAGTCGTCCGCCGCCGTCGATCGGCACGCGCATGATCAGGCTTCGTCCCTCCTTGGTCACTTCCATGGGACCATCCCCGGTACGAGGCTTCATGGCTGCCATCTGTGTTCCCTTCTCAACTGCGGGTCCCGTGTCACGCTGGGGCCGCACGATAGTTCGTGCGACCGGCATCCGAGAGGTGCCGGTCGCAGAGCGCTTGACATCCCCTATTATTCCGGATTCGGCGCGGTGCCGCTAATCACACCCGCAGGACCGCCGACGTCAGGCCCGTCCTGTGCCCGCCTCCGCAGTGCGGTGATCTCGGCGTCCCGGTCCGCCAGCGCCGACGCGAGCAGCCGGAGGGCCTCGTCCACCTGGTCCATCCGGTAGCCCCGCAGCGCCGGCGAGAAGCGCAGGCGCTCGACGTCGGCCGCCTCCGGGTCCGCCGGCAGCAGCACCGGGGGCAGGGTCCGGACCGGCTCGGCCAGCGGACGGGCGAAACCGGTGCGCCCGGCCAGGGCCAGGGCGATCAGGCCCACCACGACGATGGCCACCACGAGGACCAGCACCACGAACACGGTCACTGCGGGTCCCCCTCGCCCAGGCGACCGTCGACCGGACCACCGTCGGCCGGGCCACTTTCGCCCAGGCCGTCGTCGGTCACGTCGCGGTCGGCCAGGCGGTCCGGCCAGCGGGACACGGGCACCGTGGTCAGCACCAGCTCCACGGCCTCCTCCGGGGTGTCCGCCACGCGCAGCAGGTCCACGTCGTCCGCCGCGATCATCCCGCGGGCGGCCAGCGTGCCGCGGATCCACTCCACCAGCGGCGTCCAGTACTCCCGGTCCAGCAGGACCACGGGGAAGGCGGTGACCTTGCCGGTCTGGACCAGGGTGAGCGCCTCGAAGAGCTCGTCCAGGGTGCCCATGCCACCGGGGGCCACCACGAAACCCTGCGAGAACTTCACGAACATGACCTTGCGGACGAAGAAGTACCGGAAGTCGATACCCAGGTCCACCCAGTCGTTCAGCCCCTGCTCGTGGGGCAACTCGATGCCCAGGCCCACGGAGTGCCCGCCGCCCTCCTTGGCCCCTCGGTTGGCGGCCTCCATCACTCCGGGCCCGCCACCGGTGATGACCGTGAAGCCGGCCTCGGCCAGCCGCCGGCCGACCTCGCGGGACTGCTCGTAGTCCGCCTCGCCGGGCCGGGCCCTGGCCGAGCCGAACACGGAGATGGCCGGACCCAGGGTGGCCAGCGAGCCGAAGCCCTCCACGAGCTCGCCCTGCATGCGCATCACCCGCCAGGTGTCCCTGGCGATGGACTCGGTGCTCCGCCGTCCGGAGGTCCCCGCCTGGCGCTGGCGGGAGTCCAGCAGCATCTGGTCGAACGTCGGTGCCGAGGCGTCGGCGCCGCGAAGCGTCTGGGGGCCGCGCCGGACCTCCGGTCGGGGCCGTCGGTCGTCGGTGTTCTGGGACATGGGACCACCCTAGTGGGGAGGGGGCTTCCGGTCCCGGCCGCGCCCCCGGACGGGAAGCAGATGTTTCAGTTCGGCAACGATGGTGTTAAGCCATAGTGAACCACCCATGTCACCTGACGGGCGGTGGCGTTGTCCGATAGTCTCGTCGCCATGACGCAGACCACACCGCCCCCAGCGGATCCCCCCGCGGCGGACAGCACGGGCACCCGGATCCTGGTCGAGCTGGAGGACGTCAACAAGCACTTCGGGTCGTTCCAGGCGCTGACGGACATCAACCTGACCATCCCGGAACGGCAGGTGGCGATCGTCCTCGGCCCCTCCGGTTCGGGCAAGTCCACGCTGTGCCGCACCATCAACCGCCTCGAGACCATCGACCCCGGCGGGACGATCCGGATCGACGGCAGGCCGCTGCCCGAGGAGGGCAAGGCCCTGGCACGGTTGCGCGCCGACGTCGGGATGGTGTTCCAGTCCTTCAACCTCTTCGCCCACAAGTCGATCCTGGAGAACGTCACCCTGGGCCCGATCAAGGTCAAGGGCGTGAAGAAGGCCCAGGCGGAGAAGGACGCCATGGAGCTGCTCGAACGCGTCGGGGTGGCCCAGCAGGCCCGGAAGATGCCGGCCCAGCTCTCCGGCGGCCAGCAGCAGCGCGTGGCCATCGCCCGTGCCCTGGCCATGAAGCCCAAGGTCCTGCTCTTCGACGAGCCGACCTCCGCCCTGGACCCCGAGATGGTCCAGGAAGTGCTCGACGTCATGGTCCAGCTGGCCCGTGAGGGCATGACCATGGTCGTGGTCACCCACGAGATGGGCTTCGCGCGCAAGGCCGGGGACCGGGTGCTGTTCATGGACGAGGGGAAGGTCCTCGAGGACACCGACCCCGAGTCCTTCTTCACCCGCCCCCAGCATCCCCGCGCCAAGGACTTCCTCGGCAAGATCCTGACCCACTGAGCCCTGACGGACGCCCGTCGCCCACCCCAGACCACCCATCGCACCGCCATCATCACCGTCCCTGGAGGAACCATGCGCAAGAAGTACATCTCCGTTGCTGCCCTGGCCGCGTCGGCCGCCCTCGCCCTGTCCGCCTGCTCGCCGTCCTCCACGGAGAACGGCGGCGGCGAGACCGGTGGCGGCGAGACGCAGGCCGGTGGCGAAACGGTCCGCATCGGCATCAAGTTCGACCAGCCCGGCCTCGGCTTCCGCGAGGGTTCGGGTGACCCGACCGGCTTCGACGTGGACGTCGCCAAGTACGTGGCCGGCGAGCTCGGCTACGCCGAGGAGGACATCGAGTGGATCCAGACCCCCTCGGCCAACCGGGAGAACGCCCTGGAGGGCGGCGAGGTCGACATGATCTTCGCCACCTATTCCATCACCGACGAGCGCGCCCAGCGCGTGGACTTCGCGGGCCCGTACTTCGTGGCCGGCCAGGACCTGCTGGTGCGCCAGGACGACACCGAGATCACCGGCCCGGAGTCGCTGGACGGCAAGAACCTGTGCTCCGTCACCGGGTCCACCTCGGCCCAGCGGATCAAGGACGAGTACTCCGAGGGCGTGAACCTGGTCGAGCAGGGCGGCTACGCCGAGTGCGTGACCTACCTGGAGTCCGGCCAGGTGGACGCCGTCACCACGGACGACATCATCCTCGCCGGCCTGGCCGCCACCCCCGAGAACTCCGGCAAGTTCAAGGTGGTCGGCAACGCCTTCACCACCGAACGCTACGGCGTGGGCATCCCGAAGGGCTCGGACCAGTGCCAGGCCATCAACGATGCCATCACCAAGATGAAGGAGGAGGGCGCCTGGGAGGAGGCCCTGGCCTCGAACACCGAAGGCACGGGCTACACCCCCGACGAGGCGCTGAACAGCGGCCCCGAGGCCGAACTCGTGTCCTGCGAGGCCTGAGCCGCCGCGCCGCGCGACCGAACCGCGGCACGGAGACGGCGGCGGCACGGCATTCGGGCCGTCCCGCCGCCGTCGTCGGCTCCACCCCTCCGTCCGCTCCAGGGACAGGAACCCCATGAACGGCTTTCTTGAACTCTTCGCCGAGTACGACATCATCGGCGCCTTCTGGATGAACATCCGGCTGACCATCCTCGCGGCCATCGGCTCGTTCGTCCTGGGCACCGTGCTGGCCGTGTTCCGGATCTCCCCCGTCGGGTCGCTCCGGGCCATCGGCACCTCCTACGTCAACGTGGTGCGGAACACCCCGCTGACGATCATCATGGTGCTCGGCGTCCTCGCCGTGTGGGGCCAGCTGAAGATCACGTTCTCCTCGGACTTCGCCCTCAACTTCTTCATCTACGCCGTCATCGCGCTGTCGATCTACCATGCGGCCTTCGTGTGCGAGGCCATCCGCTCCGGCGTCAACACGGTTCCCCAGGGCCAGGCCGAGGCCGCCCGCGCCATCGGCCTGAGCTTCCTGCCCGCAGCCCGGGTGGTCGTGCTCCCCCAGGCCCTGCGCGGGGCCATCACGCCCCTGGGCAACACGCTGATCGCCCTGACCAAGAACACCACGGTGGCCGCGGCCGCCTCCGTGGCGGAGGCCTCCGGACTGATGAAGACCATGATCGAGTTCAACCCCGACCTGATGGTCTCCATCTTCCTGACCATCGCGATCGGGTTCTGCATCATCGTGATCCCGATGGGCCTGCTGACCACGTGGCTCTCCGACAAGCTGGCGGTGGCCCGATGAGAACCCAGGCGACCGTCCTCTTCGACGCCCCGGGCCCCAGGGCCCGACGGAACATCCTGCTCTCCAACGCCGCGGCCCTGGTGGTCGTCCTGGTGATCGTGGTGCTGGTGCTCATCCAGCTCAACGCACAGGACCAGCTGGCCCCGGACAAGTGGATCAACGCCCTCAACGCCAACGCCTGGACCAACTACTACCTGCCCGGGCTGCAGTTCACCCTGCAGGCCTCCGGCATCGCCGTGGTCACGGCCATGGTCTTCGGGCTCATCTTCGGCTTCATGCGGCTGGCACCGTTCGGCCCGATCCGCTGGATCGCGGGCGTGGTGGTCGAGTTCTTCCGCGCCGTGCCGGTGCTGGTGATGATGTTCTTCCTGTACTTCTTCTTCTCCCGCATCGTCGCCCCCACGGGCCTGATCGCCTCCGCGGACGCCGCGTACTACGGGGTGATCGTGGGCCTCACCGTCTACAACGGCGCCGTGATCGCCGAACTGGTCCGGTCCGGGGTGAAGTCGCTGCCGAAGGGACAGCGGGAGGCGGCCGCCGCCGTGGGGATGACCAACAACCAGTCCCTGCGGCTGGTCGAGGTCCCCCAGGCCCTGACCGCGATGCTGCCCTCGCTGCTCAGCCAGTTCGTGGTCATCATCAAGGACTCCGCCCTGGGTTACCTGATCGGCTTCTACGAACTGCTGCAGTACTCCCGCCAGCTGGGCTCGGGCTACTCCAACATCCTGCAGACGCTCGTGGTGGCGGCACTGATCTTCATCGTCATCAACTTCATCCTGACCTGGTTCGCCTCGAAGCTCGCCGGGCGGCTGTCCTCGCGGACCGGCGGGGACACCGCACCGGTCACCTCGACCACCATGGGCCCCGCCCTGGCGGTCAAGTAGTCCGGGCGGGCGGCGGTCCGGGCCGTCAGCGGACGTCGGACTCCGGAACGAGCCAGCGTCGCAGTGCCCCCAGGCACGCCCGGACCGCGCCGGCGGTGACGTGCTCGTCGTCGGAGTGGGCCAGCAGGGCGTCCCCGGGCCCGAAGTTCACGGCCGGCACACCCAGCTCGGAGAACCGGGCCACGTCCGTCCAGCCGTACTTGGGCATCGGCTCGCCGCCGACGGCGGCGACGAAGGCGGCCGCCGCGGGGTGGTCCAGGCCGGGGCGGGCCGCGGGCGAGGCGTCCGTGACCTCGACGGCCTCCGGGGAGATGCCGGCGCGGGCCAGGACCGCATGCACGTGCTCGTGCGCCTGCTCCACGGTCTTGTCCGGGGCGAACCGGTAGTTGATCTCCACGGCGCAGGAGTCGGGGACGACGTTGCCCGCGGTCCCGCCGTGGATCCGCACCGCGTTCAGTCCCTCCCGGTAGTCCAGGCCCTCGACCGTCACGGTGGCCGGCTCGTAGCCGGCCAGCACCGCCAGCAGGGGCGCGGTCGCGTGGACGGCGTTGACCCCGCGCCAGGACCGGCCCGTGTGGGCGGCCACGCCCGGCACCGTCACGAGGTACCGGCTGGTGCCGTTGCACCCTCCCTCCACGACCCCGTCGGTGGGTTCCAGCAGCACCGCGAAGTCGGCCTCCAGCAACGCGGGCGCCTGCCGGGCGATGCGACCCAGTCCGGACCGTGCCGCGTCGACCTCCTCATGGTCGTAGAAGACCCAGGTGACGTCACGTGCGGGGCGGGGGCCGGCGTCGCGCCCCAGGAGACCGGCCAGGGCCAGCTGGACGGCCAGCCCGCCCTTCATGTCCGTGGCTCCGCGTCCGTAGAGCACGTCCCCGTCGGCCGGCACGGCCCCCACCGTCCCGACGCCGCGCTCCGGCTCCCAGCGCGAGGGCACCGTGCCCCGGGCACCGGGGACGGTGGGCAGCGGGACGGTGTCCAGGTGCCCGGCCAGCACCACCCGGGAGTCCAGCCCGAACTCGGTGCGGGCCACCACGGCGTCCCCGATGCGCTGCACGCGCAACGCCGGCAGGGCCCGCAGCGCCGCCTCGACGGCATCGGCCAGCAGGGTCTCGTGGTCGGACACGGAATGGATGTCCAGCAGCACCGCGGTCAGCAGGGCCACGTCGAGGTCGAGAGGGGGCAGGACGGGCGCGGTGGTGACCGGGAGGGAAGAAGCCATGCCAGTAGGATATTCCCATGGACTCCACCCGCTCCCAGCCCGGTTCCCCCCTGACCACCTCCCGGACGGCCTCCGGCCTCGGACTGGCGACGTTCGCCGCCGATGGCACCGTCCTCGATGCCTGGTTCCCGGCCCCGGTGCTGGGTTCCACGGCCGACGTGGACAACGCGATGACCGGGGCCCTGGAGGCCGTCGCCCGCGCCGACGCCGACCGGGGCACCACCCAGCGGGTCGTGACCGTGGAGTCGGACCTGGACTCCGCGCCCGTCGACGCCCTGGACTCCTGGCTGCGGCTGCACCTGCTGTCCCACCGGCTGGCGGCCCCCAACACCCTCAACCTGGACGGGATCTTCGGCACCCTCGCCAACGTGGTGTGGACCAGCGCCGGTCCCTGCTCCACCGACGGCTTCGAGGCGACCCGGCTGAAGCTGCGTGCCCGGGGCCCCGTGGCGGTGTACGGCGTGGACAAGTTCCCGCGGATGACGGACTACGTGCTCCCCTCCGGTGTCCGGATCGCCGACGCCGACCGGGTGCGGCTGGGGGCCCACCTGGCCGAGGGCACGACCGTGATGCACGAGGGCTTCGTGAACTTCAACGCCGGGACGCTCGGCGCCTCCATGGTGGAGGGCCGGATCTCGGCCGGCGTGGTGGTCGGTGACGGCTCCGACGTCGGCGGCGGGGCCTCCATCATGGGCACCCTCTCCGGCGGTGGTACACAGCGCATCGTCATCGGTGAGCGCGTGCTGCTGGGCGCCAATGCCGGCGTGGGCATCTCCGTGGGGGACGACTGCGTGGTGGAGGCCGGACTGTACGTCACCGCCGGGACCCGCGTGACCGTGAAGCAGGACTCGGGGACCGAGTCCGTGGTCAAGGCGCTGGACCTGTCCGGGGTCCCGAACCTGCTGTTCCGCCGCGACTCCTCCACCGGTCAGGTCCAGGCCCTGCCCCGGGCCGGGCAGACCGTCATGCTCAATGACGCGCTGCACGCCAACTGACGCCCGGGCGTACCGATGACCCCCCGTCGGAACCGGCGCCGGCGCGCCCTCGGGGTGCTCCTGGTCTGCGCCGTGCTCGTGGCGGGCGGGTTCTGGGCCGCCTCGCGGTTCATCGATTCCTCCGAGATCCTGGTGCGGGAGCGGTGCACCGCCGTGGTGGGCACGGAGTCCTTCGGCCTCGCCCCGGACCAGGCGGCCAACGCCGCCCTGATCGCCGCCGTGTCCATGGATCGCGGGCTGCCCGCCCGGGCGGCATCGATCGGCATCGCCACCGCCGTGCAGGAGTCCAAGTTGCGCAACATCGACTACGGGGACAAGGCCGGGCCGGACTCCCGCGGGCTGTTCCAGCAGCGGCCCTCCCAGGGCTGGGGGTCCGAGGAACAGGTCATGGACCCGGTGTACGCCACGAACCGGTTCTACCAGGAGCTCGAGCTGCTGGTCCCGGACTTCGAGGACCTGGACGTCACCGTGGCCGCCCAGACCGTCCAGCGCTCCGCCTACCCGGATGCCTATGCAGATCACGAGCCGGAGGGACGGGCCTACGCCTCCGCCCTGACCGGACACTCCCCCGCCGGGCTGAACTGCGTGCTGCGCTCGCCCGAGGGACCCGGGGACGCCGAGGCCCTGGTGGCCGCCCTGACGGACCAGCTCTCGGACGTGGATCCCGCGGTCTCCCGGGACGGGCACACCGTCACCATCCCGGCCACCGGCGCGCGCGGCTGGGCCCTGGTGCAGTGGGCCGTGGCCAACGCCCGGCAGTTCGGCGTCACGGCGGCATCCTTCGGCGGCCAGGGCTGGGTCCGTGCGGACCATGGCTGGGCACCGGCGGCGGGGACCGACGGCGCGGTCACCATCACCCTGAACTGACGACTGGAGGCCAGTGGATGACGCGGATCCCGTCGTTCCCGGGATTCCAGGTCATCCACTGACCTCCAGTCGCGTGGCGGCGGACCGGACCCGATCAGCGGCCCGGGTAGTCCCGCAGGTCGTAACCGGTGTAGACCTGGCGCGGCCGGCCGATCTTGGTGGAGGGGTCCTGCATCAGCTCGCGCCACTGGGCGATCCAGCCGGGCAGGCGGCCGAGGGCGAACAGCACGGTGAACATCTTCTCCGGGAAGCCCATGGCCTTGTAGATCACGCCGGTGTAGAAGTCGACGTTCGGGTACAGGCGACGCTCCACGAAGTAGTCGTCGGCCAGGGCCTTCTCCTCGAGACGCTGGGCGATCTCGAGCAGTTCGTCCTGGCCCCCGAGCTTGCCCAGGATGTCCTCGGCGGTCTTCTTGATGATCTTGGCGCGCGGATCGTAGTTCTTGTAGACCCGGTGGCCGAAGCCCATGAGCTTGACACCGTCCTCCTTGTTCTTGACCCGCTCGACGAAGCGCTGAACACTCTCCCCCGAGCCGCGGATGCGCGCGAGCATGTCGAGGACGGCCTCGTTCGCGCCGCCGTGCAGCGGCCCGTAGAGGGCGTTGATCCCCGCCGAGATGGACGAGAACTGGTTGGCGCCGGTCGACCCGACCAGGCGCACGGTGGAGGTGGACGCGTTCTGCTCGTGGTCCTCGTGCAGGATGAGCAGCCGCTCGAGGGCGCGCGACATGACCGGGTTGACCTCGTAGATCTCGCTCAGCACGCCGAAATTCAGCTTGAGGAAGTTGTCGACGAAGCTCAGCGCATTGTCGGGGTAGAGGAAGGCCTGGCCGACGCTCTTCTTGTGCGCGTAGGCGGCGATGACCGGCAGCTTCGCGAGCATGCGGATCGTGTTGAGCTCGACGTGCTCCGGATTGTGCGGGTCGGACTCCCCCTCGTAATACGTCGAGAGCGCTGAGACGGCCGAGGACAGCACCGACATCGGGTGGGCGGTGTGCGGAAGGGCGGAGAAGAACCGCTTGAGATCCTCGTGCAGGAGGGTGTGGTGACGGATGCGGTCGTCGAACGCCGCGAGCTCGTCGGCCGTCGGCAGCTCGCCGTAGATCAGCAGCCAGGCCACCTCGAGGTA